>JAZUJC010000253.1:0-16782 GCA_045642625.1 Lachnospiraceae bacterium | reverse complement strand
TTTAACCGATTGGGAACATTATCGATATGCTTTTAACTAAAGTCTCCGTAGATTTCTTTAACTAAAAAACAGGGGTGACGCTAATGTGTATAAATTACATTAAGTCACCCTTGTTATATTTATATCTGGTATCAATCTTTTTTTAAGTCTTCAATGAACTGCAATATAGTAAGTGTAGGCTGCATCTGGTCCGATTTATTCATTGCTTCTATAAATTTCTGACGATTATTATAAAGCTCATTTAAGTTGTTAATGAAGCTCTTTTCATCCAGGTCTTCTTCGCGCAATACAAGCGAAAAGCCCTGCTTTTCAAAGGAAGCGGCATTAAGAAGCTGATCTCCACGGCTTGCAGTGGCGGGAAGCGGGATAAGCAGATTGGGCTTTCTAAGTGATAAAAGCTCACAGATGGAGTTGGCTCCTGCTCGTGAAACCACAACATCACTTAATGCAAACATATCCTTGAGATCCTCTTTTAAGAACTCAAACTGCTTATAGCCATCCTGTTTCAAAAGAAGATTATCCATTTTTTCTTTTCCGCAAATGTGGATAACATTGAAACTATTTAACAGCTTGGGGAGTACGGTTCTGACAATCTTATTAATACTTTCTGCTCCAAGACTGCCGCCGATTACCATTACCACAGGCTTATCATCTGTAAAACCGCAAAGCTCTCTTGCACGGGCACGACTGCCTTCGGTAAGCTCGGCTCTTATGGGAGTACCGGTGAGAACTCTTTTGGCTTCGGGAATATACTGAAGTGTTTCGGGGAAGTTACAGCACACCTTGGTTGCAACCGGCATACAAAGCTTATTTGCAAGACCCGGGGTGATATCCGACTCATGGATAATACAGGGAATCTTTAATTTAGCAGCTGCCCTGACTACGGGAACACTTACGAATCCACCTTTTGAAAAGACAATATTGGGTCTTTCTTTTTTCAATATTTTTTTTGCTTCGTGATAGCCCTTCAAAATTCTGAAGGGATCGCTGAAGTTTTTGGGATCAAAATATCTTCTAAGCTTTCCGGTGGATATTCCATGATAGGGAATGTTAATGTCTTCAATCAGCTTTTTTTCGATTCCGGTATAGGAACCTATATATGTAATGTCGTAACCTGCTTTTTTAAGTTCAGGAATCAAAGCTAGGTTAGGGGTAACATGACCGGCGGAACCACCGCCGGTCAGAATGATTTTTTTGCTCATTATTTATCCTCGCGTGAAATGATATATCACACTAAATCGCTCCGTTTTTGTAGGCTTCCAATGCTTTTGAAAGCTGATCGGGGCAGGAAGTGTTTCTGGGACCGCAAGTAATGCCGCGAAGTCTTTCGATGGCTTCATCAACAGACATTCCCTTAATGAGAGCGGTAATTCCCTTGTGATTTCCATCACATCCGCCAATAAATGTTACGTCAGCTACTTTGTCATCCACAACATCAAAATCAATGACCTGAGCACAAATACCTTTTGGAATATAACGCATACTTATATCTCCTAATTAAATATTTAATAAATCGGCATAAGCCTTTAATGCACCGTCAGTATTGCCTGCAAGAACCTTCTTTGCAAGAACTTTACCAAGCTGAACACCTTCCTGATCGAAGCTGTTTAAGTTCCAAATGAATCCCTGGAACATTACCTTGTTTTCGAAATGAGCAAGGATTGCGCCAAGTGCTTCGGGAGTTAACTTATCGCCTACGATAATGCTTGAAGGGCGATTTCCTTCGAAATATTTATTGCGGTTGTCATCGTCTTTTCCGCAGGCAAAAGCCATAATCTGAGCTACAACGTTAGCTGAAAGCTTCTGCTGGCTGGTGCTGTTTTCGATAACAACATCTGTTTCCATCTGGTTGTTCTTAAATCCAATGAACTGAAGAGGAATAATGTCAGTTCCCTGGTGAAGAAGCTGGTAGAAGGAATGCTGACCGTTTGTACCGGGTTCACCAAAAATAACAGGACCGGTCTTGTAAGAAACAGCATCACCGAAACGGTTAACACTCTTTCCGTTTGATTCCATATCAAGCTGCTGTAAGTGAGCAGGGAAACGGCTTAATGCCTGTGAGTAAGGAAGCACGGCTGTGGTTCCCATATCAAGAACGTTTCTTTCATATACACCGATTAATGCATCAAGCATTGCAGGGTTCTTCATGATATCTTCGTTTTTAGCAAGCTTATCTTCAGCAGCGGCACCGTTTAAGAAACGAGCGAAGATTTCAGGACCGAAAGCAAGTGATAATACAGCACCACCAACGGATGATGTTGAAGAATAACGTCCGCCGATGAAATCATCCATAAAGAATGCTGCAAGATAGTCACTGCTCTTTGCAAGAGGAGAGGTTTCGCTTGTAACGGCAATCATGTGCTTTGAAGCATCAAGGCCTGCCTTCTTTAATGCGTCCTTAACGAAAGATTCGTTGGTAAGCGTTTCAAGTGTGGTACCTGACTTGGAAACAAGAATGAAAATGGAGTGAGCAACATCAATTCCGTTTAATACACCTGCAGCATCGTCAGGGTCAACGTTACTGATAAACCTAGCTTCCATCTTAAAGAAGCCGTTCTTCTTAGCCCAGTTTTCCAAGCTTAAGTACATAGCTCTGGGGCCTAAGTCGGAACCACCGATACCAATCTGTACAGCGGTAGTAAACTTTTCGCCCTTTTCATTAACGATTTCACCTGCATGAACCTTGTTTGCAAAATCTGCAATTTTGGACTGCTGTGAAACATAGAAGTCTCTTTTGTTTACGCCGTCAACAACTACATCGTTGCCTAACTGGCCTCTTGTAAGCTGATGAAGAACACGTCTCTTTTCGCCGGTGTTTACGATTTCACCATTGTATAAAGCTGCAAATTTTTCTGTGAGTTCAGCTTCTTTTGCAAGCTTTGCGAGGGTATCAAGAACCTTGTCGTTAACCTGCTTTGATGCGAAGTTGAAAACAAGATCTCCTGACATGGGAACCTGGTATTCGGCAACTCTCTTTGCACCGTTTTCGCCGGCCATGACTTCCTTAAGAACTACTTCATTTTTTAATGCAGCAAGCTCTTTAAAAGAATTAAGTTCATCAAGATTTGTGAAATTAATCATTTCTAAAACTCCTTTTCTATTATAAAAATTGGTTTTTAATTCTACACATCGAAAACAATATACTAAATAAGAAGAAATAATTCAATAAAGTAATTAAAATCAGCAAATGAAAAGAAGCTTAAATACTGATAGTTTTTCTTTTGCATCCGCTCAAAATATGGTAATGTATTATTATCTAT
This sequence comes from Lachnospiraceae bacterium, assembly GCA_045642625.1. Lineage (GTDB taxonomy): Bacteria > Bacillota > Clostridia > Lachnospirales > Lachnospiraceae > UBA1258. The sequence continues at coordinate 13,522 of JAZUJC010000253.1, read as the reverse complement.
ACCTATGTTCAATGTTAGGAGATCGGCGGAGATATACAATGAAGTATTCAGCAGGCAAAAATTTTAAATCAATAGCTGTAGTAATGGCGAAGTTCGATAACGACGAACAGGTTACGCTTATAAAAAATCTGTACAGAGCATGTAAAAGGCTTCATTACAAATTATCTATCTTTTCGTCCATGATTGATTTCTATAACGAGGATTCATTTGAGAAGAATGAAATGCAGATTTTTGAATTGATGGATCCCAAAAAGTTTGATGCTGTTGTAATAATGTCGCTTTCCTTTAAGAGAATGGAAATTCCTGAAAATATTGCCAGGAGAGTGGTTGACGCAGGGGTTTCCTGTATTACATTAGGCTATCCGATTAAAGACTGTATTACCGTCGCCCACGAATTCGGCACCTATTTTGAACAGGTTGTAAGGCATATCGTTGAGTTTCACGGAGCAAGAAAGGTTAACTTTATTGCGGGAATGAAGGATAATTCTTTCTCCGAGGAAAGACTTGAAATATACAGGAAGGTATTAAAAGAGAATGGCATTCCCGTGGAAGAAGAAAGAATCGGTTACGGTGATTTCTGGGAAGGTCCTACCTCCGAGGTAATGGACTGGTTTTTATCTTCCGGTCAGGAAATCGATGCAATTATCTGTGCCAACGACTTAATGGCTATGGAGGCATGCCGTAAGCTTGCCGAAGCCGGCTATCGGGTTCCCGATGATGTGATGGTATCAGGCTTTGATGGTGTGGAGACCGAGAAATTCCATTATCCAAGAATCTGTACATCTGCAACGGATAATATTGCTCTGGCTGCAAAGATTGTTGAGATAATTGAACGTATTGTAAGCAAGGACGACGTTGAAAGCGAATATTTAATAGGATGTAAGATGCAGCCCAATCAGTCCTGTGGCTGTGTTGTGCCTGTTGCATCAAATGCTGCAATGGCAAAGCTTGCAAATCAGTATTTCTATGGCCATATGCATGAGCGCGGTCTGGTGGAATATATGGAGTCCATGTATGTGAAAATTCCTAATCTTGGAAACAGGGAAAAGCTTGCTGAAATTTGGGGCGATATCAACTATTTTGTACGCACCTATATCGGAGGCAAATTCTTCATTTGCTTTAACTCGGATTTCCTGGATGAAAATATGGAAATATGGCCCAATGTTACTCCTATGGAGTTACACGGCGGCACCCACTATTACACCGATAAAATTCGCGTTCCCTTTTCCTTTAAGGGTGGTTTGGAAATAGATCGTTATACTATTGATAAAGAAGATTTGATGCCCCTGTTTGATGAGTTAATGCAGGAAGAATATGTTTATATGTTTATTCCCCTTCGTGTGCAGACAAGCACAGTAGGATATGTTGCTCATTGTTTTAAGCCGGATGAACTTGATTTCTTTAGACTGCATTCTTTATGTATGAACATAAGCAGTATTATTGAAATGCATAAATACCATATAGATTATCAGAATCTTTACAGTACGGATCAGCTTACGAAGCTTTTAAACAGAAAAGGATTCTACCTTCACATGGATTCTCATGTTGAAATGGCTATTCGTGAGCAAAAAGAAATTGCCCTTATCTCAATAGATATGAACTGGCTCAAGCAGATAAACGATACTTTTGGCCATAAAGAAGGTGACTTCGCACTGGAAAAGGTTGGCGAAATACTTGATAAAGCAGTTGGTGAGGGTGGAGTCTGTACCAGATTCGGCGGTGACGAATTTGCTGTTGCTTTTGCCCACGAGGAAGCCGGCAAAAAAGCCGAAGAAGTTATGAAAAACATCAAAAAATCAATTGATGAGTTTAACGCTACAGGTCAAAAGCCATACCCCATTTCCGTAAGTATGGGTTGTGTAGCTTATGTACCGGATGCAAACCGTACTATTGAAAGCTACATTGTGGAGGCCGACAGACAGATGTACCAGGACAAGGCCCGATTTAAGGAAACTCATGTATGGAAAGGAAAGCAGGGCAACTGATTTGGGTAAGATTGTATATATAATGGGTAAAAGTTCTACAGGAAAAGATACTATATTTAAAGCACTTTTATCCGATAAAGATTATAGCTTCAATACAATAGTTTCATATACAACACGCCCCATCAGAGAAGGCGAGAAAGACGGTGTGGAATATCATTTTGTGAATGAGGCCGCTTTCGAAGCGCTTTCAGAGGCCGGAAAGGTAGTGGAGGCCCGGGCATATGAAACCTGTCACGGTTTGTGGAGATATTTTACTGTAGCCGATGAGGCTATAAATTTAAAAGAAAGCAGCTATTTAACAATAGGAACTCTTGAATCATATAAAAAGGTCAGGGACTACTTTGGTAAGGACAATGTAATACCGGTTCTCATTGAACTTGATGACGGGGTAAGGCTTACCAGAGCACTGAATCGTGAAAAGAAGCAGGATGTTCCGAAATACGATGAGATGTGTCGTCGATTCCTTGCGGATGCCAGGGACTTTGATGAAGAGCTCATAAAAAAAGCCAAAATAAAAAAGCGGTTTAAAAACGAAGATTTAAATCTTTGTCTGAGTGAGATAAAGAAGTATCTTCGTATAGAAATGGCATAGCGGATGTGAATTCGGATTCACACTGCGATGTCGATGCGAGGAATAGAAAGTGGACGTTAAGATAACACAATTAACGCAGGCACAACCGATTACAGCGACTCAGGCCCCTCAGGAAGCTACTGGGGATTTTAAGTTTATGCTTATGAGCCAGGTGAGTGATGCCGATTTGCAGGCACATCTTTCTTCGTTAATGGAAGAAATAACCATGCAGGGTGAGCGGATATCCAAGAAAAAGGACATTCGCGACATGAGGAAGTATCGGAGTCTGATTAAGGAATTCATGAATGAAATAATTTCCAGATCCCATTCTTTTTCCCGTGAAAACTTTTTGGACAGAAGGGGACGCCACAGGGTTTACGGTATTATCCGACTGGTGGATGAAAATCTTGATGAACTGGCCAGGGAGCTTGTTAAAGATGAAAAAGATAATCTGACCATTCTTCAGAAAATCGGAGATATCAGAGGATTGATTTTAGATATATTTACATGAGAGGGATTGATTATTTATGCCGGGATTTAAAGACATAATCGGCCAGGAGGCAATTCAGAGCCATTTGGAGGCTGCGGTAAATCAAAATACAGTTTCTCACGCTTACATCATAGCGGGAGAGCGTTATAGCGGTAAGGAATTTATTGCCAGAGTATTTGCGCAGGCATTGCTGTGCGAAGCTTCGGACAATCGCCCCTGTGGAGAGTGCCATAACTGTCTGCAGGCAATGTCATCCAACAACCCAGATATTATTAAGGTTACCCATGAAAAACCCAATATTATCGGCGTAGATGATATTCGCGAGCAGGTTAATAACACGGTTCAGGTGAAGCCATATGGCGGCAAAAGAAAGATATACATTATAAACGAAGCCGAAAAAATGAATGTTCAGGCTCAGAATGCTATTTTGAAAACTCTTGAAGAGCCTCCGGAATATACCACCATTCTTCTTTTGACCACCAATCTTGAGGAACTTTTGCCTACGATTCAGAGCAGGTGTGTTGTTCTTTCCATGAGGCCGGTTCGGGATAAAGAGGTCAAAAAGTATCTGATGGAGCATGAGCAGATACCGGATTATAAAGCTGACATATGTGTTGCTTTTGCCCGTGGTAATATCGGTAAGGCCAAGCTTCTTGCCAAGAATGAAGAGTTCGACAATATTCGTGAGGACGCTCTTCATCTGATGAAGAATGTTAAGGAAATGGACATTTCCGAGCTTATGGCATCGGTAAAGAGAGCTCAGGAATATAAGCTTGAGATAGGGGATTATCTTGATATAGTTACGGTCTGGTACAGAGATGTGCTGATGTTTAAGGCTACCAAGGACCCCAATACCTTGATTTTCCACGATGAGATACAGTATATTAGGAAAGTGGCTGATTTACATTCCTACGAAGACATTCAGGATATAATAGAAGCCCTTGAAAAATCAAAAAGACGACTTTCTGCCAATGTAAATTTTGATCTTACAATGGAACTGTTGTTTATGACAATGAAGGAAAAATAAATAATTATGACTAAAGTTATAGGTGTTAGATTTAGAGAAGCCGGAAAGGTATATTATTTTGCCCCCGGTGATTTGGATATAAAGAGAGAGCAGCATGTTATCGTTGAGACCGCAAGAGGTCTTGAGTACGGTACAGTTGTTTTGGGAGTCAGTGAGGTTGAGGACGATAAGGTAGTTCAGCCTCTTAAAAGTGTTATCAGAATGGCTACTCCCGAAGATGATAAAAAAGAAGAAGAAAACAGAAGAAAAGAAATCGAAGCGATTCCGATTTGCCGTGAAAAGATCGAAAAGCGCGGTCTTCCCATGAAGTTAATAAATGCGGAATATACCTTTGATAATAACAAGATTCTTTTTTACTACTTTTCGGACGGTCGTGTGGATTTTAGAGAACTGGTTAAGGATCTTGCCAGTGTGTTCCATACACGAATTGAAATGAGACAGGTTGGTGTTCGCGATGAAGCCAAGCTTCGCGGTGGAATCGGTATTTGCGGACGCCCCCTTTGCTGCAACACATATATGTCTGATTTCAGCCCTGTGTCCATCAAGATGGCCAAGGAACAGAATCTTTCATTAAATGCCACAAAGATTTCCGGAGTTTGCGGAAGGCTTATGTGCTGCCTCAAAAACGAAGAAGATACCTACGAAGAGCTTAACAGAAACCTTCCCAATGTGGGGGACGAGGTTACAATTCTTGCTAACAATCAGCGCGGTCAGGTTCATTCCGTAAATGTGCTTCGACAGATTGTTAAGGTGCTTGTTGAGGTTAATGATGAAAAAGAACTTCAGGAATATAAGCCTGAAGAGCTTAGATTTAAAAGACGCAAGCAGAAGAAGCTTGAGCTTACTCAGGAAGAAAAGGCTGCTTTAGCTGAATTGGAGAAGGCTGATGGCGGATCAAAGCTTGAATAAAGATAACCTGTCCGGCGAATCTACTACGGTTACTAACGGAATACTGCTCAAGGAAAATGAGCGTATTGATGACTTAGAGAGAAACAATCTAAAAATTATTCAGGATACAAAGCGTTTTTGCTTTGGTATGGACGCGGTTCTGTTATCGGGCTTTGCTTCTTTAAAAGAAGGCGATAAGGTTCTTGATATGGGAACCGGAACCGGTATAATTCCCATTCTTTTGTCGGCAAAGACCGAGGCCTCAAGCTTTACTGCGCTGGAAATTCAGCCTGATTCGGCCGATATGGCCCGAAGGAGTGTGGCACTGAATAATTTGCAGGATAAAATTGAAATAGTTGAAGGTGATATTAAAAATGCCTCAGCTATTTTTAAAAAGGCGAGCTTTGATGCGGTTACATGCAACCCGCCGTATATGATCGGGCAGCATGGTATTGCCAATCCAAGCAGTGCTCTGTCTGTTGCAAGGCACGAAATAATGTGCACTTTCGACGATGTGGCTTCAAATGCAGCAGCATTGTTAAAGCCCGGTGGAAAATTCTTTTTGGTACACAGACCCTTTAGACTGGCGGAGATAATTGTCACGCTTACAAAATATAAGCTTGAGCCCAAAAGAATGAAGCTTGTTTATCCCTACATCGATAAGGAACCCAATATGGTTCTGATTGAAGCGGTAAGAGGCGGAAAAAGTCGGATGACAGTGGAGAAACCTCTTATTGTTTATAAAGAAGAGGGTGTTTACACGGATGACATCTATGACATTTACGGATATTAATGCAATTCGAGTTGAAAATACCGTTATATGATTGCGGGAATGGAATTGACAAACGAAAATGCAGATTTTATACTTTGCTTATCTGATGAATATAAATCCCGAGGGGGATATATAAAGGAGATAATTATATGTTAGAAAGAATCGTTGAAATCATTAGAGAACAGCTTAATATCGATGATGTCGAAATTACAGAGGAGACTTCCTTTAAGGATGATCTTGGTGTTGATTCTTTAGACTTACTTGAACTTGTTATGGCATTCGAAGAGGAATACAACATTGAGCTTAACCCTGAAGAGCTTGAGGGCATTTCCACAGTCGGAGACGTTATGGAGTTCATCAAAAAGTACACAGATCAGTAATATTGATTATGTTGCTCCGACTGTTTGGTCGGAGCTTTTTTTATCTTGAGTGCTATCGTATCCGTAGCATAATTATTAGTTAAATGCTAAATCCAAACGGTGCGAAATAAGGGATTGATATGTATAACGATTTATTTTCAATAGGTCCTGTAACCATTCACAGCTATGGGCTGTTTACAGCAATAGGCTTGCTGACCTGTTTGTGGCTTGCCTGCACAAGGGCCAAAAAGCTTGGCTTAAACCCTGATATTCCATATGGAATATTGTTTTGCGGCGTAATTTTTGGATATATTTGTTCAAAACTTACATTTGTACTGGTTGAAGTTGACCAGTTTATCGAAGACCCCAAAATGTTTCTTTCTCAGAGCGGATTTGTTGTTATAGGTGGTTTGGCAGGAGGCGTTCTTGCCGCATATGTTTACTGCCGCTTCAAAAAAGAAAGATTTATTGATTACTTTGATTTGTGCGCCCCTTCAATTGCCATTGCCCAGGGCTTTGGCCGAATCGGGTGCTTCCTGGCAGGCTGTTGCTACGGAAGGGAGACCACTTCTTTTATCGGAGTCAGATTCCCTGTAGGAAGCTTTGCTCCTCATGATGCTAATCTGATTCCTACCCAGTTAATATCCGCGGCTCTCAATTTTGTTAATATGGCATTTCTTCTTTGGCTTGCCAAGAAAACCAGGAAAAAGGGCGCAATTGCCGCAACTTATATGATTACCTACAGTATCGGACGTTTCCTGATTGAGTTCCTGCGTGATGATGACCGCGGTGTAATCGGATTTTTGTCCACATCACAGTTCTTCAGTGTGCTGATTCTCATTGCAGGTGTTATTTTCCTTCGCTGGGCTTTGGTACATACGGAAAAAGAAGAGATTGCAGTGGTTGAAAGCAGCGATAATTCATCTGAAGAAAGCAGTGAGGGCAAAGATGAAGAGGTATAAAAGAGAGGACCCCGTGAGCTATGCACTGGGAATTACTCTGACTTTTGAATTGTTAAATTTCGCACATGAATATGCCAGAAAAGTATATATTCACTCCTCTATGGAGCGGGGTGAGGTTTTTGGAAAACTGGAGAAGCTTTGCAAAGAGCATCGTGTACCTATGGAATTTTCCGATAAGCCCTTCAATATTCTTTCGCAAAAAGAAAACTGCTATGTAATCGGCGAATTTGAGAAGTTTTCCAGAAAGCTTGATTATACAGTTTCACATGTGGTGCTTAATAATCCTTCCAATGCGGGAAATATGGGAACCATTATGAGAAGTGCCACAGGCTTTGGAATCACAAACCTGGCTCTTATGAAACCCTGTGTTGATCCCTTTGATCCCAAAACAATCCGCGCTTCCATGGGTGCTATTTTTAGAATGAACGTGGAGGAGTTTGATTCTTTTGCACAATACAAGGCAAAAATCGGTGACAGGGCAACCTATCCGTTTATGCTAAAGGCCAAGAAAAAGCTTCCGGAAACCGAATTTGCCGCGCCCTTCTCGCTTATCTTCGGCAATGAAGCCACAGGATTGCCTGACAGTTTTTTGGACGAGGGAACCAGTGTAATTATCCCTCACTCCGACAGGATTGACAGTTTAAATCTTCCTATTGCCGCCAGCATAGCTTTGTATGAGGCCACAAAGAAGGATTTCTAATCTAAGCGGGATATTAATATTGTTATCATAAGCATCTGCCACGTGAAGTGCCCCGAGTGTTTTGACTGACATTTTAGGTTTACTTCACAGGGCAGGTGTTTTTTTGTAAAAAAATGAAATAAATAAATAATAATTCAATACCGCTCCATTCTTTTTCCATGCTACAATAATCTGGATGAAATTCGCAAAAAATGGCGAGAATCATGTTAATGATGCAATTAATATGGATAGTATAAATTTATTCTTTTGGGAGGAATCAGAATGTCATATTCAAATGAAGAAATTAAGAAATTAATCGAAGAAGGAAAGGCTGTTCTTGGTATCGAGTTTGGCTCAACAAGAATTAAGGCAGTTCTTGTTGATGACAAGAATACCCCTATTGCTCAGGGAAGTCACGAGTGGGAAAACCATTTGGACAACGGCATCTGGACCTACCCTATGGATGAGATTCATGCAGGCTTCAAGAGCTGCTACGCTGACCTTAGAAAGGATGTACAGGCTAAGTACGGTACAGGAATCAAAAAGCTCGCAGCAATCGGTATAAGTGCTATGATGCATGGTTATCTTGCATTTGATAAAGCAGGAAATCTTCTTGTTCCTTTCAGAACCTGGAGAAATACCATCACCGAAGAATCAGCTGCCAAGCTTACTGAGTGCTTTAACTATAATATTCCTCAGCGTTGGAGTATCGCACACCTTTACCAGGCAATTCTCAACAAGGAAAGCCATGTAAAGGATATTGCATTCCAGACTACTCTTGCAGGTTATATCCACTGGATGCTCACCGGTGAAAAGGTTATGGGTGTGGGCGAAGCTTCAGGTATGTTCCCCATTGACCCTGCAACCAAAGATTTTGACGCTGCTATGGTAGCTAAGTTTGATGATCTTCTTGCAAAAGAAGGTATGCCTTATACATTAAAAGAGATTTTCCCCAAGGTTCTTGTGGCAGGTGAAAATGCAGGAACCCTTACAGCAGAAGGAGCTAAGTTTATCGATGACAGCGGAGAGCTTGAAGCAGGTATTCCTGTTGCTCCCTGTGAAGGTGATGCCGGAACCGGTATGGCTGCAACAAATGCAGTAAAGGTCAGAACCGGTAACGTTTCAGCCGGAACCAGCGTATTTGCAATGGTTGTTTTGGAAAAGAACCTTTCAAAGGTTTATAAGGAAGTTGACCTTGTTACTACTCCTGCCGGCGATCTTGTAGGAATGATTCACTGCAACAACTGTACTTCAGATCTTAATGCCTGGGTTAACCTGTTCAAGGAATCTCTTGAAGCCTATGGAATTGAAGTTGATATGACCAAGTTATTCTCTACTCTTTATAACAAGGCTCTTGAAGGAGATAAGAACTGCGGTGGTCTCATTTCCTTTAACTACTTCTCAGGTGAAGGCGTAACAGCCTTTGATGAAGGTCGTCCCTTATTTGTAAGAGAGCAGAACGCAAAAATGAACCTTGCCAACTTTATGAGAACACACCTTTATGCTTCACTTGCCACATTGAAGATGGGATGTGACATCATGCTTAAGGAAGAGGGCGTTAAGGTCGATTCCATAACCGGACACGGTGGTCTTTTCAAGACAAAGGGAGTTGGCCAGTCCATTCTTGCTGCTGCATTGAATGCTCCCGTTTCAGTAATGGAAACAGCCGGTGAAGGCGGAGCCTGGGGTATGGCGGTTCTTGCTTCTTATATGGTACAGAAAGAAGCAGGGGAGACATTGTCAGATTACCTCTCAAACAAGGTATTTGTGGGAATGAATGCTTCCACAATTGAACCCGATCCTGCAGATGCAAAGGGATTTGATGAATATATTGAAAGCTACAGAAAAGCTCTTGAAGTTGAAGCTGCAGCTATTAAGAACACAAAGTAAAGAGGACAAAGAAAATGTTAGAACAGCTTAAAAAAGAAGTTTATGAAGCAAACATGCTTCTTCCCAAATATGATTTAGTTACTTTTACATGGGGAAATGTAAGCGGAATTGACAGAGAAAGCGGTCTTTTTGTAATTAAGCCTTCAGGTGTTGAATATGACAAGCTTACTCCCGATGATATGGTAGTAATGAATCTTAACGGCGAAAAGGTAGAGGGAAAATATAAGCCCTCATCCGATACCGCAACCCATCTTGAGCTTTACAAGGCGTGTCCCGATATCGGTGGTGTGGTTCATACCCATTCATCATATGCCACCAGCTGGGCACAGTCGGGACGCAGTATTCCCTGCTACGGAACTACCCATGCCGACTATATATACGGCGAGGTTCCCTGTTTAAGATGTCTTACCAAAGAAGAAATTGATGAGGCCTATGAAAAGAATACAGGCCTTCTTATTACAGATTATTACAAGGACAAGGATTATATGGCAGTTCCTGCGGTTCTTTGCAAGAACCACGGTCCTTTCACCTGGGGTAAGGATGCTCATGAAGCGGTACACAACGCAGTAGTGCTTGAAGAAGTAGCAAAAATGGCCTTTAGAACCGAGCTCATTAACCCTCAGGTTAAGCCTGCTCCTCAGGAGCTTCAGGATAAGCATTATCTGCGCAAACACGGCAAAAATGCTTATTATGGACAGAATTAAGCAAAATATGAACACTAAATAGCACAGTTTATACTTTAAAGGAGAAATAAACTGTGCTAAATTCAAAGCAGAAAAAGAAACTTTCATATTATAAAGGAGAAAATTTATGGAAAACCTTGAACTTCAGAAAATGGCAAATGAAGTTCGTAAGGGTATCGTAACAGCAGTTCACGGTGCAAAGGCCGGACATCCCGGTGGATCCTTATCTGCAGCAGATATCTTTACCTATCTTTATTTTGATGAAATGAACATTGATCCCAAGAATCCCAAGATGGAGAATCGTGACAGATTTGTACTTTCAAAGGGTCATACAGCTCCCGGTTTATACAGCGCACTTGCTAACCGCGGATACTTCCCTGTAGAAGATCTTCCTACTCTTCGTCATTTAGGTTCTTATCTTCAGGGACATCCCTGTATGCAGGAAACCCCCGGTGTAGATATGTCTTCAGGTTCACTTGGACAGGGCATCTCTGCTGCTGTTGGTATGGCTCTTGCAGCTAAGCTTGATAACAAAGATTTCCGTGTATATACACTTCTTGGTGATGGTGAAATCCAGGAAGGACAGGTTTGGGAAGCTGCTATGTTTGCAGGACACAGAGCTCTTGATAACCTTGTAGTAATCGTTGATAACAACGGTCTTCAGATTGACGGTAAGATTGAAGATGTATGTTCTCCTTATCCTATTGATAAGAAGTTCGAAGCTTTCAATTTCCATGTAATCAACATTAACGGTAACGACTTCGATGAAATTCGTGCAGCTTTCAAGGAAGCTAAAGAAACCAAAGGACAGCCCACAGCTATTATTGCTAAGACAATTAAGGGTAAGGGCGTATCTTTCATGGAAGGCAGCGCAGGCTGGCACGGAAAGGCTCCTAACGATGAAGAATATGCTATCGCTATGGCAGACCTTGATAAAATCGCTAAAGAATTAGGAGGTGCAAACTAATGGCAGATGTAGTAAAGATTGCAACTCGTGAAAGCTATGGTAACGCTCTTGCAGAGTGCGGAGCAGATTACCCCAACCTTGTTGTTTTGGATGCCGACCTTGCAGGCGCAACCAAGACAGGTGTATGTAAGAAAGCATTCCCTGACAGACATATCGATTGCGGTATTGCTGAGTGTAACATGACAGGTATTGCAGCAGGTCTTTCAACCTGTGGTAAGATTCCTTTCATCAGCTCTTTCGCTATGTTCGCAGCAGGTCGTAACTATGAGCAGGTTCGTAACTCAATCGGTTATCCTCACCTCAATGTTAAGATCGGTGCTACACACGCAGGTATTACTGTAGGTGAAGACGGTGCTACCCACCAGTGCAACGAAGATATTGCATTAATGAGAACTATTCCCGGAATGACAGTTATTGTTCCTTCCGATGATGTTGAAGCTAAGGCAGCTGTTCGTGCAGCTATTGAATATGTTGGTCCTGTTTACATCCGTTTTGGTCGTGCAGCAGTTCCGGTAATCAATGATAAGCCTGATTACAAGTTTGAAATCGGTAAGGGTGTTCTTCTTAAAGAAGGTACCGATGTAACAATCGTTGCAACCGGTATTTGTGTTGATTCAGCTCTTAAAGCAGCAGAAATGCTTGCAGCAGACGGTATCAGCGCTGAAGTTATTAACATCCACACCATTAAGCCTCTCGACGAGGAAATCATTCTTAACAGTGCTAAGAAGACCGGTAAGGTTGTTACCGTTGAAGAGCATTCTGTTATCGGTGGTCTTGGTTCAGCAGTTTGTGATGCACTTGCTGCAAAGAATCCTGTTCCTGTTAAGAAGCTTGGTATGCAGGATATTTACGGTGAGTCCGGTCCTGCAGCAGCACTTGTTGAAAAGTATAAGCTTGATGGCAAGGGCGTTTACGCTGACATTAAGGACTTCTTAAAGTAATTTTACAGTGTATATAATTAAGAGGCTGTTTTCTTTTGAAAGCAGCTTCTTTTTTTATGCTAAAGAAAGGCCTGACTTATAATATGAAAACGCCAGACGATTGTTGTATATACAAGAATGGTTGATATTTCATTGTTTTTGGTATTTGTGTAAAAATTGTATACAACCCTATTGACAATTTTCTTTTTAAGTAATAAAGTGTTCCTGAAAAGAAACACTATCACATTCGGAGAGCAGTAAATGTCCCAAATGAGTTTTACAGACAATTTAAAATCCTTTGGGCTTACCGGTCAGGAGGCTGCCATTTATGAGACTCTCTTAAGAAACGGTGCCATGTCGGGCTACGAAGTGGCCAAAGAAACGGGAATTTCCAGATCCAACGTATACAGTTCTTTGGCAGGGCTTGTTGATAAAGGGGCTGCGTACATAAGCGAAGGCGAGACTTCAAAATATATTCCCGTCCCGGTAAAAACCTTCACAGAAAATGCTCTTAGGGAGTATTCCAGGAAAGCTCTGGAAATAGAACGTACCGCACCTAAGGAAAAGCCTGTTACCTGTGGTTATCTGACTATAAACGGGACAAGGCACATTAAGGATAAGATACATGAGATGTTAAAGAACTGTGAAAAGCGTCTTTACATCATGGCTTCATCCGAATTAATTGAGGAATTTGACGACGAGCTAAAAAAGCTTATTAAAGATGATCACAAAGTAGTTATCCTGACTGAAGAGTACAGGATAGAAGGTGCCAAGGTTTACCGCACAGTTCCGGAGTCCGGGCAAATCAGGTTTATAACAGATTCTTCTTTTGTGCTGACAGGAACACTTACAGGAGAGGACACGGATACCTGTCTTTATTCCAATGAACCGAATCTGGTAGAGGTGATGAAAGAAGCACTGAAGAACAAAATAGCTTTGGTAGAAAAGAATTTGCAAGAAAATAATAGAAATTAATATATAACAAAATGGAGGATTTAAACATGAAAATCGGTATTTTAGGATATGGTAACCTGGGAAAGGGTGTTGAATGCGCTATTATGCAGAATGCAGACTGCGAATTAAAGGCAGTATTCACCCGTAGAAATCCCGAATCAGTTAAGCTTATCACTGCAGGTGTTCCTGTAGTCAATGTATCTGATATTGAAAAGTACAAGGATGAAATCGATGTATTGGTTATTTGCGGAGGTAGCGCTACAGACCTTCCCGAAATGACTCCCGAGTACACCAAGTACTTTAATGTAATCGACAGCTTTGATACACACGCACGTATTCCCGAGCACTTCGCAAATGTAGATAAGGTTGCAAAAG
>JAZUJC010000252.1:0-5863 GCA_045642625.1 Lachnospiraceae bacterium | reverse complement strand
CGTGATATGCGCGACTATTTGCGAATCCGCAGAAGCGATATTGCTTTGTTTAAAAACAGTAATCTCTCACTGGAAGAGTTAAAAATAGCCGGCGAAGCTCTTGAAAATGCTTCCTACAATGAACAGTATCATTACGGACTTGTGGAGGCGAAGCCCTGCGATCCCAACATTTTAGGCATTATCAGTGATATGTTCCTTGAGGTTGAAGGGGTTAATTCGTGCCTTGTTTACTCAATTCTCAAATTTGGTGTAAAAATCTCGGTTCGCAGCTGCGTTAAAGAGGTTAAAAGTAATGAAATGGCTGCTTTCCTGGCTACCGATATCGGTTCAGGCGGCGGTCATATAGATAAAGCAGGCGGATTTTTGGAATGCGACCTTATTAAGAATGCCGGAGTTTCTTTTGACTCTGAAAGCATCAAAGCATTCCTAACAAAACGCATGGACACATATTTCAGCGAATCCGAGATAATATATGCAAAAGAAGGAACCGTTGATTTGTCATCCTACCCTGTATATTCCAAAAAGTCGCTTCATTTAGGCTATGTTGATCCTTCAGAGCTGAACCTTTCCGGCAAGCTGGTATCAATCAGAACCCTTGAAGGTGACGTTGATGTTCTTATGAACGACGAAATATATATTATGATTGGCTTTGACGGAGAAGTATATCCTCAAAAGAAGGAATTTTTCCATAAAAACAATATTGTCTCCGACGAACCCTATGTATTCCCGGGTGAATATGAGCCCACAATAAAGGATGCAAAAACCGGTGTTGGTATTTCCGTAATTCCTTACGCTCATTCCTGCATCTCTACCGGCAAGGGTACAATATATGCCAAGAAGCTTGACCAGCGTGTAAAAGTATTTACCTCCTGGGACGAAGAAAAATATTACCTTGGAAAACCCGGTGACTACCTTGCTGCAAGAACCGATGACCCTAAGGATGTATATGTGATTGCCGATTATGTCTTTAAGGCAACCTACGAAGAAGAAACCAAGTAAAGATTTTTAAAGGATTATCTGATGAAATATGATGCATTTATAAGCTACAGACATTCTGAGCTTGATATGTATGTAGCCAAAAAAGTTCATAAAGGTCTGGAAACCTTTAAGGTACCTCGCTCTGTCCGCAAAAAAAGCGGCAAAAAATCCATTAAGAGAGTATTCCGCGATCAGGAAGAGCTTCCTATCGGAAGCGATCTTAATGACAACATTTCCGCTGCATTGGAGGGAAGCGAATACCTTCTTGTAATATGTTCTCCCAGAGCAAAAGAATCATACTGGGTTGAGCGTGAAATCAGTTCCTTTATTTCCATGCACGACAGAGAGCATGTTCTTGCTATCCTTATAGAAGGTGAACCGGATGAATCTTTCCCTGCACAGCTGCTTGTCGACGAAAACGGAAAAGCAGTTGAACCCTTAGCTGCTGATGTTCGCGGAAAAACAAAATCAGAGATAAACAAAAAAATGAAAACGGAGCTTATGCGATTAGCGGCTCCGCTTTTATCATGCACTTATGACGATCTTAAGCAAAGACACCGTGAGCGCAAAATGCGAAAAGCATTTTCTTTTGTTGCTGCAATCGGTGCAATTGTTGCCGGCCTTGGTATTGCTTTCGGCCTTTACAACGCCAAAATGGCCAATGAAATACAGCAAAACTATACCGAAAAACAAATTAGCCAGGCCAAATATCTTGCCGACACCTCATTGGATCTTACAAAAATCGGGGACAGGCGGGCGGCCGCGCTGGTAGCATTGTCAGCAATTCCACAGGGTGATGATGATAAGCCCTATGTTACAGAGGCTGAATATGCCCTCAGCAAAGCATTATATGCTTACGATGATGGTTCAAGGTTAAAACTGGAAAAGGTAATTAATCACGATTTACCGGTTTCCATGATTGAGGTAAATGAAGACGGTTCATATATAACAACAGTGGACCGTAATTACACTACATTTGTGTGGGAAACCGAAACCTCAAAAAAGGTACTGGAAATTCCATGTAAGAACTTAAACTATGTTACCTACGCAAATGTTATAGATGACAAACTGATAATCGTTGGCAAAACCGATTACCGGGTTCTTTCTCTTGACGGTACAGAACTGTTTTACAGAGAACTGGATTATGTAAGAAGCGCCAAAGCATATCCAAAAGACTCGTGGATTGCCATTTCTTCGTCCCAGGAGCTGGTTATTTTTGATGCGGTTTCTTTAACCGAAACTGCCAAATTCTATCCGGAAGGAGTAACCACTTTTGCCAGTGTTGACGGCATTTCCGTCGACGGAAGATACGTTGCATGCTCTATGTACACGGAACCCGGCTCCGCAACCGGTATGATTTGTGTATGTGATCTTGAAGCAAAAACAGCCGAATTTACAAGCACTGTTTACGATTACATTGCCGATATCAGTATATATCCCAACAAGGATATCGTTGTAGTCAGCTATTCTTCGGATAATTTATTCAGCGGTCTTGATTATACATATGTCATGGAATATAAACATTCCGACAAAACAAAAAGTGATTTCGACTGGACTCAGACCCTAACCGTCAACAGCGGAGATCGCAACGAAACCTATTCGACACTTAAAACCGCTGAAATAGGCGACACAAGCTATCTTTTATATTCCGTAGGAAACAACCTGTATTCTTATGACAGGGAAACCGGAGAAATAATATACACAATAGGTGTCAACGGAAAAGTCTCCACTTTCTGGCTTGGAGGAAACTCCTTTATATACACCGCTTCCTATGATGGCAAGATATCTTTCTTCAATGCAGACAGCGGAAAGTTGTACTATGACAACACAATTAATACCGATAAAAATATCCTGTTCTGTCGCCTCGCGGGGGGAAGATTTTTCTTTTCATCAAAAGGAGGTGGCGATATAACCATCCTGGGATACGTGAATCCGGCATTTTTATTGGAAACCGTACCCAACGACAACAATATTACCGATATTATCGTTTCACCCGATGAAGAAACCGTTGCAAAGATTTCGGCTCCCATTTCCGGTAATGTAAGCCTGTATTTTTACAGTGCATCCGACGACACACTTGAAAGTACCTGCGAAATATCCAACGACGAGCCTATAAGAGACCTTCTTTTCTTAAATGATGAAACCTTTGCAATTATTGACTTTGATGCCAATTTACATGTTATAGATGTTAAAACCGGAAATTGCCGGGTCTACGAAGCTCCCAATATCGGTGTAGTACAGGGTACAGTCATTTCAAAAGAAAACAGAATGGCCCTGGCTTACCGCAATGATGCATATTTTTCGGTAAACCTTGATAATTATACCTACAGCAGCGTAATCACAACAGACCATAACATATCATCATTAATTCCTGCCGGAAACAGTGTCGGATACGGTACCAATGATGATGGTCTGTTCAGTCTTGATCTTAATACAGGCAAATTTGACTTTGATTATCCCAAGGAATATGTAGCTACATCAAGTATCTATGGCGATAAGCAGATGGTTATCAATAACGACGGTAAGCTCCTGGGACTTTGCTGCGAAGATGGCTATTTAAGAATTTTAAACACAGAATCAAGAGAAACCTTAAACGAAATTCCATTTTCCAATAAAAGTCATATGGAGCTCACTTTTACAAAAGACAGCAATTTCCTGCTGATGGAGGGCGACGACAACATCTTCAGGGTATTTGATTTGCAAAAGAACGAATTTGCTTATATCAGTACTGAGCTTACCAATATTTTTAGCGAAATCTATGAAACCGAAAATGAAATCGTGTTAAAGAGTGGTTATGATTTACGAATTATTTCAAAAGAGAATTTCAGTTACAAGGCATATGTTGAACGTGGATTGGATATATCCTTTAAGTACAACAAAATTTATGCACTGAATTCCTATGATGTTTACAACCTTCACTATGCAACACTGGATGAGCTTATCGAGGAAGCTGACAGACAGTTCCCCGATGCCGAGCTTACCGACTATGAAAAAATAAAATACCACGTGGAGTAAACTATGATTTTTGATACTCATTCACACTACGACGATAAGGCCTTTGACGAGGACAGAGATGCTCTGCTCAGCTCATTTAAGGAAAACGGCATTTCAGGAAGCGTTTGTGCTTCAGCCGAGATGTCTTCCATTCCTAAGATTATTGAGCTTTGCCAAAAATATGATTTTCTTTTTCCCACTATCGGAATTCATCCCAATGATGCTTTACAGCTCAATGAAGAAGGTCGAAGGAAGCTTGAAAATTATATCGAAACCGTAAAACCGGTAGCCATTGGTGAAATAGGCCTTGATTATTACTATGATGAGCCTGCAAAAGAAGTACAGCGTGAAGCGTTTATTTATCAGCTTGAACTTGCCAAAAAATACGACTTACCCGTAATAATTCACTCAAGAGAGGCTTCTCAGGAAACCTTTGATATTTTAAAAGAGCACGGTCCCGACAAAAAGGGCGTTATTCACTGCTACTCCGGGTCTGCCGAAATGGCAGTGGAATACACAAAAATGGGATATTACATCGGTGTGGGCGGTGTAGTTACATTCAAAAACGGCACTAAGTTAAAAGAAACCGTTAAGTCTATTCCTTTGGAGCGCATTCTTTTGGAAACCGACTGCCCATATCTTGCACCGGTTCCTCACCGAGGCGAGCGAAATTCTTCTTTGCTGCTGCCTCTTGTTGTGGAAGAGATTGCTTCGCTTAAGAAAATGCACCCTAAACAGATTATGGATGTAACCGAGAAAAACGCGATGAAACTTTTTGGAATTAGTTTGAGAGGTTAGAATGGCTGATTTAGGAATATTATCAAATACTCTTAAGGTGCTGGAGAAATATAACTTCAGCTTTCAAAAGAAATTCGGACAAAATTTTTTAATAGATACTCACATTCTTGAAGGCATAATCGATGGAGCTTTGATTGGTCCCGATGACTGTGTTCTCGAAATCGGTCCCGGAATAGGCACCATGACTCAGTATCTTTGCGAACGGGCCCGCTTTGTTATTTGCGTAGAAATCGACAAAAACCTGATTCCCGTTCTTAACGATACCCTGTCAGCCTACGAAAACAAAATAATTATCAACCAGGATGTGCTGAAGGTTGATATTAATGCACTATGCAATGAGTATAACGGTGGAAAACCGATAAAAGTAGTGGCTAACCTTCCCTATTACATTACAACACCAATAATAATGGGGCTGTTTGAAAGCCATATTCCCCTGGACAGCATTACGGTTATGGTACAAAAGGAAGTGGCCGACAGAATGCAGGAGGGTCCCGGCAGCAAAGATTACGGTGCTCTTTCTTTGGCGGTTCAGTACTATGCGGAACCGAAGGTTATTTTAAATGTCTCCGCTAACTGCTTCATCCCCAGGCCAAATGTGGACAGTGCAGTAATAAAGCTCACTCTTCACAAAGAAAACCCGGTATCCGTTAAAAACGAACAGCTAATGTTTACCCTCATAAGAGCTTCTTTTAATCAACGCAGAAAGACACTTGTAAACGGTATCACCAATGCGGGAATTAATGGAATCGGTAAGGATCAGGTAGTTGAGGCTCTTGAAAAAATGGGACTGTCGCCTACCGTAAGGGGTGAAACTCTTTCTTTGGCCCAGTTTGCCCTTTTGTCAGACTATCTGGGTTAAAATTGTATACCGTAGTTTTTCGTTGACTTTTTAAATAATTAGGCAGATAATATTTTTCAAAGATTTTACGACAAGATAAAGGAGAACGAATATGGAAAAAGCAAATATCGATTGGTCAAACCTCGGATTTGGCTACATTCCCACCAACAAAAGATATGTATCCAACTTTATAGACGGTGCATGGGACAACGGATGCCTCACCGAAGATGATAAAGTGGTTATTAGCGAGTGTGC
>JAZUJC010000251.1:0-10055 GCA_045642625.1 Lachnospiraceae bacterium | reverse complement strand
ACACCGTCCTCTTTAACTGCCAAATCATTCAGGAAGTCATAATAGTGTCTTCCGTTAAGGCTCTTATCCACCATTGTCTGAGTTCCGAATTCCTTGGTGTTTATACCCATTACGGTTACAACCTCGGAATCATTTTTGCCTGACTTAATATAAGCCTTATCGTCCACAAGCACCTTGGTACATCTCTCGGCAGCCTCAAGTGAATTGTATTTACTGTAGTCGGGCACCACATATTCTCCTGTGGATGCACCATACTGGTCGGCAACCTCTGTCCAAACCTCTTTGATTATAACGTCGGTTCCGGCAAGATATTCGGTATTTTCCACCGCATTATCAAGGATTGTACGAGCCACAGCCGCATGATACATACCAAGAGAAATAGTCATAATCAGGAAAAGCATTATCAGCTGCTGCTTACGACCGTTTTTAATATTTTCCATGAAGGAAACATGGCTTGCAGGGCCCCAGCCTCTCTTACCTATGATATATATAAGCTTAACAATATAGGGCTGAACTCGCAAAAAGAACAAGCCTGCTCCAAGAATAAATACTGAGGAGCTTATATAGAGTAAGGGGTCAAGACTCTCTCCTGCCATAACCGAAGCCGAAAGATTTGACTGGTTCTTGTTAAAGCTGTAGAAACCGTAAATTGCCACGCCCAAAAGGATAATATCCAGGAACAGTTTCTCCCACCAGGCCTTACGCTTACCTGCTTTAGACTGTTTAAGCTTAACAATAGAAACCTTGCTGTGCTTTAACGAAGGTACCGTTATACTCAAAAGACACACTAAAACAGCTGCGCCAAGGTAAATGAATGCTTCTTTTGTATAATAAACATTCAATGCCTCAGACAAGTCAAACTGCAGGAAATTACGGGTTGAGCCTAACATTCTTGCAAACAACGCTCCCAGGGGAAGACCGGCAGCTCCGCCTACAAGAACAATACACAAGCTTTGATACAAATACAAAAGAATAATCTGACCTCTGGAACTACCGCGGCTCTTTATTACAGATATTTCATTCTTTTCCATTTCATACATCTGGCTTGAAATCATCAAAAGGAATGTAGCCAGCATTGCCAGAATAGGCACCTGCAAAATAACAAGTGTTGCGGAAATACGGGCCACTCTGGCCATATAATTATCAACAACGGTCATATAAGCAGGATCGTCAAGAACACTTTTATATGCACTTTCGGTGTAGAGTTTATTGGATGCCTTTACAAAAGCATCAACATCACTTGCCTTAAGCGTATCATAGTCAAACATGGCTACAACCTTGGTGGCTATGGCAAATTTATCGGCATTGTCCCCACAGAATTTTTCACGAAATACATTGGGATTGCAAAGAAAAACATCCGACATTGCTTCCGGCTTTACCTGCCAGAAATATCCTGAATCGGGGTCCGCATCAAACACACCGGTAATATATACCCTTATCTGACCGCCACCCTTGTAGCGTAAATCATCAAATGTGAAATATTCTCCCACCAGTACTCCAAGGCTGATCATGGCAGACTGGCTTACCACACATTCTATGGCGCCGTCTTCGGTAAGCCCTGTTTCCGAATACATTTCACCGGCAAGAATCTTTGAGTAATCCGCAGCATCATTAATTGCGCTTAATCGTACACTTAACCCCTGTGCATCTACTCGGTGAGTATCGGAGCTTACCTTCATAGGTGTAAGGTTAATCAACTGAAATGTGTACTTTTCGGGAACATTCAGTGTGTCATACAGATACTGAGAAAAATCATCCATTTTCTTAATGGTTGAGCCGCCTGCTTCTTTTTTTACAGAAACATTTCCTGAAACCATTGCAGGCCATTTTCCCTCAGATACTATATAATTGTCGAATTCATCCTTAAGCATTCTGTCAAATGCGGCAGTTCGATATATGGGAAAGCTTACTACTGTTGCTATCAAAAGAATACAACCAAGCAGCAGGCAGACATTCATCCACTTTTTATGCCACATTTTCTGTAACATTATTCTAAACATATCTTCGTTCCTTCACTAAGACCATATATAACCCAATAATTTGTTGAATCCGAACCACCGGAAACAAATTCCTTGTATACCGGATTGCCATTCTCATCCAAAACGGTAACGTAATTCACGCCACCTTCTGATTTAACAGCGGTTTTGGGTACAAGCACAACATTATCCACAGATCTTGCTTTTACCGTTACAGAGAACTGGGTTCTCATCCACCATCCTCCGGCACCCTGATTGGATTCAGACATTTCAGCCAAATCCTCGGCGGAGACCTGAATCAGAGTGTAACCGGTCTCAAT
Source organism: Lachnospiraceae bacterium (assembly GCA_045642625.1). GTDB lineage: Bacteria > Bacillota > Clostridia > Lachnospirales > Lachnospiraceae > UBA1258. Next base: position 7,759 of record JAZUJC010000251.1, on the reverse strand, counting down.
TCCACTGGGAAGAGAACTGGGAGCAACGGTAACTACATGGCCCTGAGCTTCTTTTGACACGTTATTGGACTTATATTTAATAGTTGCTTCCTGGCCCACCGAAAGGCTGCCATTTTTATCTTCAACTACTATATAACAATTTTCTTCGGCGGAAATCTGTGCTACTTTACCATCATAAAACAGCAAATCGCCTTCCTCAAAATGTCTTACATTTGTAATAATGCCATTGTAAGGAGCCGTTATTTCGGTTACTGCGGCATCCTTTTTCATATCATTGATTTCTTCGGTAAGGTCATTAATATACTCACGCTTTAACTTAATCTGCTTGGTATCCTCTTTGTTTCCGTTAGCCTTAACCATTTCGTTTAAATCTTCATTGGCACGAAGAAGTGTTCTTTCCTTACGACCGATTGCTATGTCGTCGGCGGTAACTTTAACGGTTGCTATAACCTGTCCCTTTTCAACTCGCTGGTATTCCTTAACCAGAACCTCCTGAATATAGGTGGTTCCGTATTCTACAGGATTTGTAATCCATTCATTGATAGAATAAAAAAGATATCCGCTGGCTGAAAAACTGCTGTATACCCCGCCTGTAACCAGTGAGGCTTCTTTTGTCCCCTTGCTCATCTTAAATTCGGAGATAATCTTATCACCGGCACTGATTCCCGAAAGCACTTCGGTATAAAGACCGGAAGTAACACCGACCTTAACATTTACACGAACCGCATTTTCGCCGTCATATACATAAACAAACTTGCCTTCCTGGTCGGACTCAATAGCCGATTTGGGAACACAAAGAGTATTTTCTTTAGTCTGGGAAACAATAACAACGGTTGCATAATCACCGGCCTTTACCGCTTTTGTGGGATCTTCAAGCACAAATGTGGAAGAAGAATCCGAAAGATTGTCTGTTGAATCCTTCTCCTCCTGTGTTATAGCCCTAAATGATACTTCATAACGCTTTCCATCCACAAGGGCATATACATCAACCGCCTTTTTGATTTCACTCTCATATACATGGGCGGTTTTAATCTCAAGATTATCAAAATCACCAACCGCAGCAACTGCCGTATTCTTTTGAATATAGCTATCCTGATCGTAAAAATTAATGCCTACAACAGTTCCGTTGACCCCAGCCAGGGCAAGCACTTCAGATCTGTGCTTATTAAGCCGTGCAAGTTCTTTCTTCTTGTATGCCGAATCAAGTTCAAATAACTCGGTTTTTTCCTTTATATTCTGTGTCCATCTTTCAAAACGGGCAACTGAATCGGCATAACGATTACTGTAATGATCATACTCCGCATCATAGCCCTTACCACCGTAGGAAGCTTTTTCGGCATCTGTCATTTTTTCAAAGTTGTCAACAATCTTGCCATAGTATTCAACATCGAACTTAGCCTCCGCCAGTTTAACATTTGCCTCTTTTATATACTCATCGTAATCTTCCTGAGCCTGGGTGATTGACTCCTTCTTGGCCTTAATCTGCTCATCGATAGCCTTGGTTGAGCCGTATATTATTCCGGTATCTTTGGTAACCGCGGTTCCCGGAAGTGCACCATACTTATCAAATCTCTGATCGGTTGAAAAAGTCACGGCTGTGGTATGTGGAACAACATAGCCTGACAGTACATTGCAAACATTAATATCTCTGTAGGAAGCCTCCACATAATTAGCCGATGAACCGACAGGCTCAACAAGTTCAATATTATCATTATCGTTATTATTACCCTTACAGCTTGATAGGCATGAAACCGTCAAAAGTAATGACAATAATATACATATTTTTTTCTTTATCATCATTTCTTAACTACCTTTTCACCTTCCGATAATCCACTGACTATCTCTACTCTCTCATCACCTATCAGGCCAACTTCAATATATCGAATTTCTCTGATACCCTCAGGAGACAATGTATATACAAAGTATTTGTCTTCAGCCTGATGAACAACGTTGGTGGGAAGCGACAGCACATGCTCTTTGTAACCGGTAATAATCTTAATGGTTCCGTAGGTACCAACTTCTACCGTTACATCATCAGGACCGGTATATACGCTAAAAAGCATCTCATCCTGCCACTCATTCATATTATAGGGGTTAAGAATATAGTCTCCGGCTGCAGCGGAAAAGCTTACAGTCATATCAACCATATCTCCCTCTTTAAACATATCTTTATTCTCAACATCCTTAACCTTAAAAAGAATGGCGCTGTTATCAATGATGGTCATTATCACCTTTTCAGCCTTTGATGTTGAGCCCTCTAAATTCTTGTCTATACGATAAACAATACCGTCCATAGTAGCGTACAGTCTGCTGTTTCTAAGCTCGGTCTTCTTTCTGGCAAGCTCTAACCTGTCAAATTCAAGAGCATCATTAAGAAGCGTTGCCTGTCTCTCATAATCATCCGAAACTGCTTTAACATTATCTGCATTAGCATATCCGGCAATTATCATTTCCTGAATATCCAGCTCCTTATCGGTCTTTAAATAGCTAAGAAGCAATTCATTTCGTTGAATCTGATATGTAAGCTTTTCAATATCTTCTTCAAGCTCACTTGATGACAATTCACATAAAAGATCGCCTTTTTTAACGGTCTGGCCTTCATGAACATACACTTTATCAACATATTTTCCGGTAACATCAAAGCAAACCTCCTGTTCAGTAGACTGAACGGAGATACAATCAATCTTCTTTGTTAATACAACATCATCATATTCGGTTGTAACCTGACTATAAGAAAACATAGCTTCTGAGGAATCAACCACAACGCTAGTGGTTTCTTCTTTATCACCGCAGCCGGCAAAAGAAAGACTGCAGATCAATATACCGGCCAATAATATATTACTTACTTTTCTCATTACTTTACTCTCATTTCTCACCCGACATATGAAAACTACCGTTTAGATGCCCGAGTGTAAAAATCAATATTGCATTATATACCGAATAATATATTAACTCCCCTAAAATACAATAACCTACTATTCTTTGCTTAATTATTTGTTAATACTTGTGAACACAAAGAAACGGGCAAAAATATATGCTTTCACAAATATTTCTGCCCGATTTATTTCACAAAAAAGGACAGTGCCCGGAAAACACTGTCCTTAATTTATTAACTATTTTACTAAATCAAAATTACTGAGCGTTAGCTGCATCAATCTTAGACTTAGCGATGTCTCTCATACCATCAACGATTTCAGCGATTGTCTGAGTAGTTGTAGGTCCAATTGCCCATAAGAAAGGCTCATTCATGAACTGATCGTTCTCAGGGATAACTGATTCAAGACGAACAACTGCGTTAGCACCCATGATCGGAACGGTTTCAGAGCAAGCTCTTTCATCGAAGTTACCGGTTCTGGTAGTGTTGATGAAAGGATTGTAATCTTCGTATCCAGGAACATATTCATTCCAAAGATCATATGCGAATGCACACTTCCAAGCCTTGTCAGCATCGTAGCAACCAGGAATAATGTAAACGTTATCAGATGCACACTGTACAAGCTTTCCGCTGGGTCCCTTAGGGAATGTAACGAAACCAAGACCATCTTCGGTTTCCATATCAGCAAATACGTTACCAGGAGTAGCGCAGTACTGATCTTCGATAACGAATGCAGCACCACCGTTCATGAACTGCTCCTTGTAGTAATCCCAAGCTGCATCTTCGGGACCATTCCAGTCATACTTCTGGAAGATACCAAGAATCCACTCAAGAGCTGCTGTTGTTTCAGCAGATTCAACTTCGTAAGTATAAGCGCCTGAAGCGTCCTGTCCTACGAATGCACCACCGTTAGAGAATACAGCTGCACCTGTTGCAACACCTTCGTTAACAGTGATGGGCCAAATATCGATTACGCCGTCGCCATCGGTATCGCCCTTTTCAAGAATTGTCTGGCAGTAGCCTTCGAATGCTTCCCAAGTCCACTGATCAGCTGCCTGTAAATCATAGATTTCATCAGGGTTGATACCCATATCAGAAAGAATCTTCTTGTTGAAGTATACACCAGTTCTAGGTTCAGCAGGACCGGTATGCATAGCATAGATACCGCCGCCGATTGAGTATAACTTGTGAGTATTGTTGTCTGTGTACTTCTTATCAGAGAAATCAAGACAATCAAGAGTAGAAAGGTCATAGCAAAGACCCTGCTTAGCAGCTGAAAGAACAGTAGCATTACCACTGTTGTAGCAGTAAATGTTGTATTCATCATCGCCGTTTGTAGTTACATAATCAAGGAAGGGCTGAGCATCACCCCAAGCACCGGTATTGGTGGTGTGAATCTTGAAGTTGTATGTCTCTTCAACCCAATCACGATATTCATATAAAGCTTCTTCGTAATCGGTCTTAGCTTCTTCTCTTTCGTTTTCAAAGTTATCAGCTGTAAACCAGTCAATGATGTTAACAGTGATACCACCAAGGTCATAAGCTTCGCCTGTAGCGGGATCAATGAGAACAGTATACTTGTCTACAGATTCTTCGGTAGAAGCTTCGGTAGATGCTTCAGTAGATGCTTCGGTAGAAGCTTCGGTAGATGCTTCTGTAGATGCTTCTGTAGAAGCTTCTGTAGATGCTTCTGTAGAAGTTGAAGCGCTTGTAGAAGTTTCACCGCCACAAGCTGTAAGTGCTAAAGTCATAGCAGCAGCCATAGAAGCAGCGAGAACCTTTTTAGCCATAGGTCTTCTCATAATAAATTAATCCTCCTTTTGGATGTCAGTGCTTGTGCACTAAAATTATAATCATCAATAGGAAAATACTTTCCGGGAAATCCTCCTATCTCAAATTAATGTACGTTAACATTTTATCCATAAATAGTTTAAGATTCTTCTCATATATTGCGAAATAATATCTTAATTTAGCAATAAGTGATTATTACATCTTAATACCTGAGCTTGAAATACTTTCAACGAAAGCCTTCTGAGCAAACAGGTAAACTACCAGGATAGGTAAAACAATCATCAGTGTTCCGGTTGACAAGATACAGTTTGAAAGCTGGGTAGAAATGGTAATCATCGAATCACTGATACCCATTTCCTTAGCAATTTCAACACTCAACGTATCAACAATCTTTGCAAGTGAAGTACTTACAAGAACTGTGTTGTTTAAGAACAGTCTTGCATAGAAACCATCTGTCCACTGCCATACAAGTGAGAACAGGAAGCATGATGTAATAATAGGCTTAGCTTCGGGAAGCATGATTCTTACAAATGTCTTCATCATACCGCAACCATCAACATAAGCTGCTTCTTCAAGGTCTCCGGGAATATTTCTGAAGAACTGCCTTACAAGGTAAATATACAAACCATTCTTAAGACCCATACATGTTGCACTAAGTAAGTAGAACGGTGTAATGGAGTCTAGCAGGTTAAGAGGCTTGCTACGCAATATACCAAACAAATCAAATCTTGCAAAGTGAACATATAATGATGATGAAAATGTCTGGGGCGGAATAACAATCAAAGCAAATACACAGCCAAACCAGAATTTCTTCAAGGGGAACTTAAACCTTGCAAAACCGTAACCTACTATAGTACACATTGCAGTCTGCAATATTGATATTGTAATAGCAAATATTGCTGAATTTTTAAGTCCCTTGGCATACTTCATAATGTGAGCAGCTCTAATGTAGTTGGCTCCTGTAGGGTGAAGCGGAATCGAAACAACAATAGGATTGTAAAGATCCTGCTCCTCCATGAAGCTTACGGAAATCTTGTTTAATATGGGCTGTAAAATAAGGAAGCACATACCAAACAGCAATACAAATCTTGCAATCTTCCACAGAATACCCATTACGGATTTTCTTAATAAATAACCACCGGACTTTCTGTTTCTTTCCCAGTAGGTACCATTCTTTTTAACTTTAACTTTAGTCATAATAGTATACCCCCTTGGAAATAAAGAACGACGTTATTCCGATAAACGCCACGACTATACCGAAGTATGCCCATGCCATGGCACTTGCAGGACCATATGTTAATACCTTAAACATGATGGTATTAATCTTATCCATAACATCATTGTCTGAACGCATACTGAAATCAACTACCGTGTATACCCAGTTAACCAGGAACATGGAACTGATCATAGGGAAGGTAATCTTCCAAAGACTCTCCCACTTTGTACATCCTTCAATATCAGCTGCTTCGTACATACTCTTTGATATGGACTGAAGACCTGAAATGAAGATAATAATCTGAATACCAGAAGCAACAGCGATATCATAGATGTTATCGATTATTTCAAATACCCACTCAAATGCCCTGACACCTACGCCTGAGGTTCGAAGGATATTCTGCAATGCATCTGTAACACTAACGTTCTCTGCCGCAATCTCAACTGTCTGAGCCAGCTGATCCATCAGGTAGTTATTCTTTTCAAGACCTAAAATAACACCGGAAGAAAGAATAACAGGAAGGAAGAATACGGCACGAACCAATCCTCTTCCCTTAAAATCCTGATTAAGAATCAATGCCACAAAGAAGCTGAATACCATAATACCAATTGAATAAAGCACCATCTTGGACAACTGTTCAATCAAGTATCGGGTATACTGAGGGTCAATTCTGAACGCACTGTAATAGTTGGCAGTTCCAACCCATTTTTTGCTTATACTACCGGGAAGCAACTGAACATCGCAAAAGCTCATATACAGAGAGTCGAACATAGGCCTTACCATAAATGCCAAAAAACCAATGATAAAAGGCGATATAAATAAATATCCGGCAATCGCTTTACGCTTCTGAAGACCCGCTATCTTATTTTTTTGTTTCTTCATCTTTTCTGACCTTTCAATTCTATTCTATGTTATTTAACCACCAAATAATCTCTGGCAGGAACTTTAACACCATCTACACTATAATCACTGAATCCGTAATTTACATATACCTTGGTGCCATCTTCATAACAGGTAACGGATACATCACCTGTTAAATTTTCAAAATCGACGATTGTCTGATTGAATGTATGTCCAAGTTCAGCATTATAACGGTTGTAGATTTCATACATTATATCTGCAAAAGAATCATAATCAGAAGCGTAATACTCTGTGTACAATGTCTTCTGAAGGGTAAAAGGTGATTCCTTCATAAGTGAGAAGGAAAGACCAGAACCATACTTAGCTGCAGTTAATACAGCTTCATCGGTATTACCGCATACATTAATGGGATCTCCCGAATAGTTTACATATCCATGAAGTGCAATCTGATAAAAAGGAATTGTCTCATCGATAATGGTATATTCGCTACCCTTTAAATCCATATTGGTAATGAAATCAGCATAAGGAGCTGCATAAGCATTACCTTCGTTAATCATAATTGACATGCCGTTGTTGTAGGTATTTTCAAGAACCTCAACCTGCATATTCAATGCCTCTTCTCTTGATGTGTAATCCTTCTTATAAAAGTCGGATGATAAATCCTTACCTACATCATGGAAGGAAACATTTGCATTATACTTATCTGCTGCTTTTACAAGATTGTTACACATCTTAATAACTGTATCACCATGAAGCAGATAGTAAGGATCAAGACCTTCACGTGCTGCATATGTAACATCACTGTAAATGTATAATTCAGCTCTTTGCTTTGAAAGGAACTTAGCTGCATCTCTGTATGAGAAGAAACCGTTAAAGATGTTACTGTTGTACTCATAGTTGGTAATACCATCCAGGTAAAGAGTAACACCAAGGTCCTTTGCTGTCTGAGAAAGATTATTCAAATCCTTCTTGCTTCCAAGTGAACTAATCAGCTTAGCCTTCTTTAAATACTTCTG
>JAZUJC010000250.1:0-3357 GCA_045642625.1 Lachnospiraceae bacterium | reverse complement strand
GCTTGGCCTCCGACTTAAACGAGAGGGAATTGACCTCCGATTGTCGTGCTCATGAATGCATCATACACCGAAAAAAGTTGATTGTATAGGTTGCATTTCACTTACAAAAGTTGCATCTCGTTTACAAAGAATGCTATTTCGGTTACAAAAACTGCGTTTCGCTTACAAATATTTAGTTGTTAGATTACAAAGCTGCATTTCGGGATACAAAACTGCATCTCGCTTTGCAATTGAGTTCAAGGGGATGGAATTACGGGATTTGTATTACATTTAGAATGAAATATATATCAAAATGTAATATATAGTTGACATAGTGTAAAATAAATGATAATGTATGCTTGTCGATGAAAAAGAATGTCAGTCCGCTTTGGCAACTGACATCGAAAAATTCGGTAAAGCAGCATATGTAAGGAGCATTAATTTATGAATAATTACAAGATATTTGGTGTAATAGTAGGTTTTCTGGTGGGTGTTGCTGTGGCAATTCTCGTAATGTATAAAACCAGAAATAACGGAAAGCTTAAGCTTGAATATGATGAGAGGCAGGAATTAATAAGGCATAAGGGTTTTAAATACGGTTATTATACACTGGCCGGTTATCTTGCATTTGGCGTTCTTCTTGACATAGCAGAGATTGAACTTCCAATGACAAATGCTGTATTCATGTTTATCGGAATTGGACTGTCCCTTCTTGTTATTGCCATACAGGGAATTATTACCGAATGTTATTTTGCAATGAATGAAAACAGAACGAGCGTCCTGGTCGCATTTCTTGTTATCGGTTTGATTAATCTGGCAATCGGATTTAGTAATCTGGCTATTGGAAATTGTTTTTCGGACGGTAAATTATCATTTGGTGCAATAAATTTTATTTGTGGTATCATGATACTTGTGATTTTCATTGTTGCGGTAATAAAGGGGTCATCAAACGGAGGTGGCAGCAATGAAGAATCTTAGAGTTAAAGCTGCGAGAGCAGGAATGGATATGTCGCAGGACGATTTGGCTAAAGCCTGTGGTGTATCCAGGCAGACCATAAACGCAATTGAAAAGGGAGATTATAATCCCACCATTAAATTGTGTCTGGCAATCTGCAAAACCCTTGGGAAAACATTGGATGAATTATTTTGGGAGGAGTAAGAAATGATAGAGATTAATAATCTTACAAAAATTTATAAGCTCACAGCCAAGAAAAAGAAAGAGCTTAAAACCAATAAGGATGTTAAGATTGCGGTTAATGATGTTTCTTTTACCGCACATCCCGGTGAAATATTCGGACTCTTAGGTCCTAACGGAGCGGGAAAAACAACAACACTTCGCTGTGTTGCAACCCTGCTTAAGCCTACAAAAGGCACTGTAAAAGTATGTGGCCACGATACTGTTGAAGAAGGTCAGAAGGTTAGAGATTCCATTTGTTTTTTAACTAATGAAATTAAGCTTGATGAGCACTTTTCAACCGACTACCTGTTTTCTTTCTTCGGCAGGCTTAAGGATATGTGTGAAGAAGATATCGAAAGCCGCAAAAAGGAATTATTTGAAGTGTTCGGTATCAACGATTTCAAAGATAAGAAAATCGAAGAATTATCAACCGGTATGAAGCAGAAGGCTTCCATTGCCGTTAACCTTGTAAATGACCCTGAAGTTGTTATTTTTGATGAACCCACCTCCGGTCTTGATATCGTTACAGCCAAGGCGGTTCTTGACTACTTGAAAGTACTTCGTGAAAAAGGAAAAACAGTTATTGTTTCCACTCATATTATGAGTGAGGCTGAAAAGCTTTGCGATAAGGTTGCTATGATAATCGGCGGTTCCAAGGTAATTGAGGGTACTATCCCTGAAATCCTTGAACAGACCGGTATGCCTGATTTGGAGGACGCTTTCTTCAAACTTTATATGGAAAATCAGAAGGGAAGCGAGGAAGTAGCTAAGTAGGAATTCCGAAAGGTGAATAGATAATATGAAAAAAATCGGATTAATTATCAGAAAAGAACTATTCAGAGTATTTGGCGACAGAAAGATGATTTTCAGTCTTTATATTTTGCCTGTTGTAGTAGTTATTGTGGTATACAGTCTAATGGGTAAGCTCATTGGCAGTATGCAAAAGGATGTTGAGGCACATAAGTCCAGCGTGGTTGTAGTTAATGCCAATGATGCTTATAAAAATATTGCAGCATCAAGCGGATATGAAGCGATGACTGATAGCCAGTATATAAGTACAGATACGTATGCTACTGAAAAGGACAATCTTCAGAATGCGATTCTTGAAGGTAGAATGGACCTTTTGGTGGTTTTAAATGAAGACTTCGACAGTGTATATGCTGATTATATTGCCGGTGGCAATCAGATTCCCGGCATGAAGGTGTATTTTAACGACACTGAGAAATATTCATCAAGCGCATATGCAATTTTCAGTCAGGTTATGGCTGAAGCCTTTAAATCATCTGTTTTGGAAGAGCGTTTTGGTGATGTAACCTTCCTCGGTGCAATTAACATTGAAACTGAAGAGATATTTAAAGAAGAGAAGGCCAATACGGAGTTTATATCAATGATGCTTCCGTATATGATCGTAATGCTTCTTTTTGCAGGTGTAATGAGTGTCGGTGTTGATGCCATCGCCGGTGAAAAGGAGAGAGGAACCCTTGCCAGCATGCTGATTTCTCCCGTTAGGAGAAGAGAGATTGCAGTTGGTAAGCTTGTTTCAATGGGAATTCTTTCCGGTATTTCAGCTATTGTATATAGTGTTTCAATGATAGTTGCTTCTCATCTTATGGGAGGCGATGAAGGTGGTGTAATGGAAGGCTTTGGAGGTATTTCCTTTAAGCCCCTTCAGGTTGTTCAGCTGATTGTTGTTATGCTGGTGCTTGTATACCTTTATGTCGGTATCGTAGCTTTGATTTCGGTGTTGTGTACCAATACAAAAACAGCGGCTTCAGCAATTTCTCCGGTATATATTGTTATTGTTCTGGCCGGTATGTGTACAATGTTCAGGACCGGCAACGAGGTAAGTGCAACACAGTATATGATTCCTGTTTACGGAAATGCGCTTACTATCAGCGATATTTGCGCAAACAGTGTCGATACCGCTAAGTTCTTTGCAAGCCTTGGAGCAACATTTGTATTAGGTGTTATTTTAACAATTGCAATAACCAGAGCATTTGAATCCGAAAAGCTTATGTTCAATGCATAGTGAGTAAATTATAATGTGATTACTGCCCGATTTGAATTTGGTTCAGATCGGGCAGTTTTTATTATTTTGTTAACAAAAAATGTTTATATTTACAATGGTTTGACTTACAATGAATTTATAGTTAAACTAATTTTGATATTTATTTCTACTTGGAGTAATTATGGGTTTATTT
>JAZUJC010000249.1:0-8752 GCA_045642625.1 Lachnospiraceae bacterium | reverse complement strand
GAGCGGTTTCCGTCGTTAATAAGCTTTCCGTTTGATACTTCGATATTTTTGAAAGAATCACTGTCAACCACAAGACCGGTCATCATTACGAAGGGCACATATATTTTTTCTTCTTTTCCGGCGATTTCCACCATTTCATACCGGGTGTTTTTGTAATCAAAGCGAATTGTTACTTTTCCGCTTTTTCCGGCCAGCTCCTTAGGAGTGATTGCCTTGCCGTCCAGGGTGTAGCTTACGGACAAAGAAACGGGAAGTTCTTTGGTGCCGGTACCCTGATAGTAGATATCGTTGCCCTGAGTATCCCAAACAGTGGCACTGTCGTTCATAACAAAGCTTTCATCACCTTTAACTACCTGAATATCCGAAAGTTCGCTGTAATCGGAAATTGTTGATGCGGCGGATGCATTGGAAATCCAGTCGCTGACGATTACTTTCTGTACGCTGCCGTCGGCACCGGCAAGTACATATACGGTTTCATCCTTTTTGATTTCGGCATCGCTGTCCCTGCCGGCTGCATCTGAAACGGTAACTGGTGATGTAATTATGTCATTTACAGTGTTGTCATCAGTATCGGTTTCGCCGGCTTCGGTTATTCCTTCGGCCTCAATTACGGTATCCGCATCTTCTTTTGCATAGGAGAGAGCGGCGGTGGTTGCAGTGCCCAGTCCGATTGCAACGGCCAGGGTAGCTGCGGTTATTTTATAAATAGTTTTCTTTTTCATTTTTATTCCTCCACAGTGACTTTATCGTTTATTTTGAACATGCCTATTGTTGTTTTGCATATCATTCGGTCGAACAGCATAAACATCGCAGGCAAAACAAAGATTACCAGCAACATACTGATTACGGCGCCTCGGGCCATCAGCATACACATTGAACTGATTATTTCAATGTCCGAATAAAGGGCAACACCGAAGGTGGCTGCAAACAATCCCATACCGGAAACAATGATTGAAGGGATTGAGGTACGCAGTGCTGTGTGAACAGCTTCTTTTTTCTTAAGGCCGTTCATACGCTCAGCCTTGTAACGGGTTGTCATCAGGATGGCGTAGTCAACGGTGGCACCCAGCTGAATGGTACTGATGCAGATAGGTGTTATGAACGACATGCTTTGGCCCAGGTAGTGAGGGATTCCAAGGTTAATGAAAATACCAACCTCCACTACGGAAATCAGGATCAGGGGCAGTGACAAGCTTTTTTCGACTAAAAGAATGATTACGAAGATTGCCGCGATCGATACAATGTTTACAACCTTGAAGTCGTGGCCGGTGGTATCGATCATATCCTTCATACAGGGCGCTTCGCCAATTATCATGCCGTTTTCGTCGTATTTTTTGATGATATCCTTAAGTTCATCAATCTGTTCGTTTACCTCGTCGCTGGCTACACGGAAGCGGGAGTTAATAAGCAGCAGCTCAAAGCGGTCACTTTTAAGCTTTGATATGATTTCCTGAGGAATCAGCTCTTCGGGGATTCGGGGTCCCACAAGGGATTCAAGTCCCAGCACATATTTGACGCCGTCAACGGCCTCCATATCCTTAATCATGCTTCGAACATCCTTGGACGGTGTGTCCGCATCTACAAGCACCATGTGGGTTGAAGCAATGTCGAAGTCTTCACGAAGCTTGATGTTGGACTCCACAAAGTTCATGTTCTCCGGGAGGCATTGGCCCATGTCGTAGTAAACCTCGTTGTTGGCCTGTCTGTAGCCGGATAATGCCGGTGTTACTATTGCCGCAAAAATAATAAGTATAACGGGGAACACCTTAAGCACTCCCTTGGAAAAACCTCCCATATCGGGGATCAGTGATTTGTGTGCCGTTTTCTTAAGCACACCGTCAAACATAAGAATCAGAGCAGGCAAAACAGTTACACAGCCTATAACTCCAAGCAAAACACCCTTGGCCATTACAATGCCCAGGTCCTTACCTAAGGTGAAGGACATAAAGCATAAGGCGATGAAGCCTGCTACTGTTGTAACGGAGCTTCCGATTACACTTGAAAAGGTTTCTTTAATTGCTGATGCCATGGCATCTTCTTTGGTGTCACTGTTTTCAAGCTGTTCGTTGTAGCTGTGCCACAGGAATATGGAGTAGTCCATTGTTACCGCCAGCTGAAGTACCGCCGACAGGGCTTTTGTGATATAAGAAACTTCTCCGAAAAAGTAGTTGGTACCCATATTAAGGAGAATCATCATTCCTATTGAAGCAAGGAACACAAAGGGTGTGAGCCAGTTGTTAAGGAAAAGAAGCATTGCTGCCAGGGCCAGCACTACGGCCAGTCCCACATATATGGGTTCTTCTTTTTCACAAAGGCTTTTAAGGTCAACCACCAAAGCAGTCATGCCGGATACAAAGCACTGTTTGCCGGCTACACTACGGATTTCCTTAACCGCGTCCATTGTCTGGTCATCAGAGGTTCCGGTGTCAAAGAACACGGCCATCATTGTGGAATGGTCGGTGTTGAATTCCTTGTAATACTCGTCGGGAAGGATTTCCATGGGAGTGGACAAATCGCCGAGAGAATCATACCAGAGAACTGTATCAACGTGGTCTATAGTTTCGATTTTTTCCTTTAGCCCGGCTACGTCCTTGTCGGCCATATCCTCGAATATCAGGAAGGTAAAGGCTCCTTTGTTGAAGTCCTCAAGCAGTTCGTTTTGCCCGATTACGGTATCCATGTCCGAGGGCAGGTAGGTTAACATGTCGTAATTAACCCTGGTTACGGCCATGCCTATTGCTGAGGGAATCATCAGTATAAGGCTGATGGCAAGTATGAGTTTGCGATATTTCACAATCGCTTTGGATAAGCGCATTTCTTATTCCTCCACTTCGTAATAATTTATATCAATGATGTCAGGCTTTTGGTGCTTAACAATCTTTACACAGGTAACTGCGATACACAGGTTTCTGATGCCTTCGGATATTAACAGGAATCCAAGCAGTGTCATTAAAAGCCTCGTGCCGCTTCCGGGATAAAACATAACCAGTAACCCAAGCAGTCCGCTTATAAGGCTTAGAATCATATTTATCCACCAGGATTTGATTCCGAAGCTTTTGGCTTCCATAGTGGTCTGCAGCTTGAATGCACAGTCAACCACAATCCAAATGCCAAGCATTACAAAAAGAATGTTCAGTATGGAATCGGTTTTTACCAGGGTAACCACACCGAGCAGGGTGGTTATTATTCCAAGCTGCAGGTCAAACTGGAAGGCCAGTCGAAACAGGTCCTTTGAAAAGTAACCGATGACCTTTATTATTCCGAACAGCACCAGGGTAATTCCGATCATCTTGCCGATGGTTGCTGCCGAGGTGCCGGGATGAGCAATCATGAATACGCCGATAACCGACATCAGTATTGAGATAACTATGTATCCCCATTTGGCGGTTCTTATTGGTGTAATGCTGCGAGCTTTCATATTAAGCCTCCGTAAAAAGAAAATTGCCATGCTTTCAGAGGGCAATTGTTTTCTTGTGATATTGCCATAATAACTACTGCTTAAATTGTTTAAAATGGACAAAAAAAGGCGTCCGTTCAAAAAACGGACACCCAATTATTTTTGTACAAAAAATAGACACAAGAGGCCTCGTGTCTATTTTTTAGGTATATATACTATTTTAAAAGCTTTTCGGCAAATTCCTGCACAAGCTCGTTTCTTGCCACAATAACGGCTCTTACCTTAACCGCATATTCGTCGGACATTCCGCTGTTAAGCCAGTCAAGAGCCAGTCCAAGGCACACGCATTTGTAATAGCCAATCATTATTTCCTTGTGCTCATCGGATATGCTTGTATCGGTAATAACCGATGTAACATAGCGCCTTACAATGTGCTCACTCAGTGTAATCAGGTGGTTTTCAAACATTTCCCTGTTTACGGAATAGTAGATGTGCCTGATTGCTTTTTTGCGCTGGGAGATGAACTCAACCACCGCATCGTAGCATTCCACCACGGAGCTTATATTGGGGTGTTTCTCGATAATTGCCTCGGCTTCTTCTTTAATCATTTCGTCTAAAAGAGTAGGTATATCCTGAAAATGATAGTAAAAAGAATTTCGGTTAATGCCGCAGGTTTCCACAATATCCTTTACCGTTATATCGTTAAGGGGCTTTTCCTCAAGTAATTC
This sequence comes from Lachnospiraceae bacterium, assembly GCA_045642625.1. Classification (GTDB taxonomy): domain Bacteria; phylum Bacillota; class Clostridia; order Lachnospirales; family Lachnospiraceae; genus UBA1258. The sequence goes on along the minus strand of JAZUJC010000249.1, from coordinate 4,627 downwards.
AAAAAATGTAGCCTTAATGGCCTTACTTGTAAAGTTTGCCATTTCAATAAAGTCTCCTAAGAAAAATATTATACCAGCTGATGATAAACATTATAGCAGTGCTCAATTCGCTCTTTGCCGGTTAACAGTGTAAGCCGCTCAATTAATTCGGGCGCTTCATCGATGACCTTTACAATATCGGGATTGTATCTGGTGCCGGCTCCTTCTTTTAATTCCCCAAGAAGCCTTCTAAAGTCTTTACCCACAGTGTAGTTACGACCTGTAATATCCGTTGCCGCATCAGCGGAATCGCTAATGGTAATCAGGTCGATTAAAATGCGGTACTTGGATGAAACGTTGTCAAAGTCGAAGGGATAGCCGCCCTTTCCGTCGTAGGTTCTGTGGTGGCCTCTTATTATATCAAAGTATACATCGAAATCCTTTTTGTTTTCCAGGAAATCCACACCAAGATCGGGATGCTTCTTTATGCACATAAATTCTTCGTCGTTTATTTTTCTGGACTGCTGCATAATTACGGAGGCGATACGGCATTTTCCGAGGTCGTGGAATCTGGCGCCGCGGGCAATTATTTCAAGGAGTTCCTTACTGTTGCTTTTAACCTCTTCCACGCTGTTATACCAGGGCAGGGAAAGAAACAGCTCCGGAGCCTTTTCTAACATTTCTTTGGCTATATTCACCGCTATTTCTTCAACCATATATGAATGCAGGTAGGTTGAGGGCTGTCTTCGAATCAGCAGCTGGGTTATGAGAAATTCAATTGTCTCAAGATCATTAATATATTTGATGGCATTCTGGAACGATGAACTGAATAAATCACTTACATAGCTGTTGTTGTGACTGTAGGGAATTCCCTTAGCTCCAAGCCTGCTGGTGGTAATCAGATCCAGGGCAAATTTTTCTTTTTCCGAGTCGGTAAGCGTTGATTTCTCAATAATGTGCATTCCGGCTTCAAAAGCATAACCGTAATATTCAAAAAGCATCTGAGCTGTGGTTTCGTCGCCGCTCCAGTCGGGTCTTGGAAGGTCCTCCATAAACTTTATGAGCTGTTCTAAGGCTTCCGATGATGAAATATTATGATTATATTCGGATTGAATAATATTTATAAACCTGCTTAATATTTGTCCGTTCTCTTCATCTGAAGCGTAGGCCCTCTTAATATAATCGTTTATCCAGCTAAAGGCCATATGCATCTGCTCCACATTGTCCGGAAGGCGCAGGTACAAATCCATGGGGATGGAAAAATTATTAACGCTGTCCACATATTCAAAGGTGGGATCGTCTTTTTCCAGTTCAATAACCTTAGGGTCGGAGTGGAGGCTTCTGAGCTCGCGTATTCTTTTGAAACACTCATCAAGATGGGTCTGGTCGTGGTAAAGAATGAAAGTAATCAGCTGATGATAGGCAAAGAACATATTGTCTCTTACCCTTACATCATCGTATTCACAAAACCTGTCGCTATGGGAAACAATCCATTCCATGGATTCCTTCAGCACGTCGTTGCTGTAGTCTCCAAGCATACGGCAATAGTAATCACCCCAGCCCGCATTACGAATCTGGGAAATAATAATGGTCTTTAAATCGTCATTGTCAACGCCTCTATAATAGTTAACTACGGGGGTGGCAATTTCGCAAAGCAGCCCTGCGTCCATTCTGCCGTTTAAAATAATGGCTCTGGCCGCATTATATAAGCCCTCGGCGCTCTCAGGCGTAAGAGGCTCACGATAATATTTTTTGAGTACCTCAATACACCTTTCGTTTTTTTCGAAAAAAGAACGAATAGCGGCCGATCTGTTTTTGATTATTTCTTTAAATTCTTCAAAATCAGTGTGCTTAAGCATTTTGTCGTTCCACTTGCATTCAAGCTGCTGATTTTGAATTATCTGGTCTATACTCTGTTGTATTTCCTCTTTAACATCAATTCCACTCATAGTTTCCCCTAGCTTGTTTGTCAATATCAGGTGTAGAACCAAAATCAGGCACAGGACATGAATAGGGCATTTAATGCCTGATTCCGGTCTGTAATAAAGTTACTTACGATTCCTTATACAGTATATCCGCATTTTACGCATATGACAATTTGGACAGCATAAAAAATAAGTTGAGTTATTCTTAAGAAATGCTTGTGAAATGTGGAAAAAATAGCCGTACGGGTATAAAATTATTATTGGGGTATGGTTATAAGGTGCCCTTTTGGTATCTGTAGCATCCGGGGGTATGAGGAATGCTAAATATAAGCGGGTACGAAGTGTGGGGATGTAAAATGCTTAATACAAACGACAGCACATTAGGAGATAATTTCTTAAAAACTTCTTTTGCATATAATAGTGTCCTGGTTGAAGCCATGTCCATGTTTTCGGATTCAATCTGGATGGTGGATTTAAACAGGCAGCAGGTAGCCATACTTCATGACAGGATTGACACCGAAGATGTGGGAAGGGTGTATTCCATGGAAAGCGCCGTTAACCGAATAATAGGCCAGAACCATCCCGATGAAGAGGCAATCCTTGAGCGTTTCAATATTGAGTTCCTTAAGGGCATAAAAAAGGCCGTAAGCTATGAGGATGAATCCTTTATAACCGGCGGCAGGAGATATGCCTTCAGATGCGTTTATACCCCGGAGTTTGACGAAAACGGAGACACTTCGGCGGTTTATATTTCTTTTGTCAATACCCAGTCCTATATGGATAAGCAGTATGCTCAGGATACAATAAACTTTGGCGCAAAACTGACTACTCAGGAAAATATGTTCCGTGAGCAAATGGAAGACATTATAGAGAGCAGCGACCAGCAGATTATTATCGTAGAGGCAGGCACCTTTAACCTGCTGTATGCCAATAAGGCAGCCTTTACCGCATATTCGGTGGATGAAGCCTTTGAATATGCAGGCAGGAAATGCTATGAGTGTTTTGCCCACAAGGATAAACCCTGCGATTTTTGCCCGGTTTTCAGGCTTGGTGACGGGGAAGATGAAAATGTATTTGAAACCTTTACCGGTTACAGACATTTAAACGTTCACATCAAAAAAACAGTGTGGAACGGAAAGCTTGCCTATATAGAATATATTTCCGACATCAGTGCCAAAAAGAAGGCTGAACAGGCACTTCGTGTCAACAAGGATACCCTGGCAGGCACCAATATGGGTTCCTGGAATCTTTTGTTTGGCGAGGGTGAGCCTAAGCTGTACATGGATGAGAATATGGCCGAGCTTACCGGAATTTCTTTAGATGAAACTCCGGAGGCTGCTTTTGTTATGCTCAATGCCAGTGTTGCTCCCGAGGAAAAAGAAAGATTTGACAGATATTCGGCTCAATTGATTGCCGGAGAGCTCAGTGAGGTAGAATACCGTTTTATACACCCTACCAAGGGTGAAATCTTCACAAGATGCTTTGGTAAGGCCGTTGCCGATTATAAGGGCGCCGGAATACTGATTCGTGGATACCATCAGGATATTACCAAACACAAAAAAGAACTGGATGAAGTCAATCGTAAGCTGCAAATAGCCCTTGCCGAGGCGGAAGAATCTTCGGCTCAGTACAGGGAATTTTTGGAAATAGTCAATGACCTGGCCAACTCGGGGATGTGGTACATTTATTTTGACGAAAAGCACGAATACGAGGGTCTTACGTGCAACAACACCATGCGACATATGCTTGGTTATACCGATGAAAACGACCTTCCCAATGATCTTTCACTGTTTGTTGAGGCAATTTATCCCGATGACCGCAATCCGGTATGGCGGGCTGTGGAAGAAGCGGTGGCAGGCTCCAGAGTTTTTGAAATGGAATATCGTGTTGTGTGTAAGGACGGAAGTGTCAAATGGGTAGCAGCTAAGGGCGCCACTATTAACAATGTTTCGGGTGCCCCCCGTCTTTTCCTGGGCACCATCGTGGATGTTACTGAGAAGAAACAGAATGAAAATGACTTTAACGAGAGAATGGCAGTCATTCTGGACAACGTTGAAGGCGGTTTAAATATCCGACGCATGGAAGCCGGCTGGCCCTATGATTATGTAAGTGAAGGCCTTGCCCGCCTTCAGGGCTATACTGTGGAAGAGTTCTTAAAGGTTACAAACGGCTCTCCGGTTGGAAACACCTATCCGGAGGACCTTGATAATGTGCTCACTTCATACTATGCCCAGACTGCAGCCAGTGATTACCACAGGCTTAAGTACCGCGTAAGGCACAAAAACGGTGCACTCCTGTGGATTAACGATTATGGGAAAATTGTAACCGCTCTGGATGGCAGAAAATATGTGTACAGCTTTGTGGAAAATATAACCGAAACCGAGAACAGCCGCATTCAGCTGGAACTGGAGCGTGAGCAGTTTAGAAATGCGCTTTTGAAAAACGCGATTATGCATTTCAGTATGGATTTGACCGATGGCATCATAAGGGAGGAACTGTACTGGAATTCGGGTAAGCCGGCAATTTCGTCCATGGGCTGCAGTGTTCCCATTGCCTATGATGACTTTATAGAGAAAATTCTTTCAAACGGTGTTGAATTTGAGAACGATGCCAAAGGCCGGGACTGGACCAGAGAAGGACTGCTTGAGTTGTTCGAAAATGGTATTACCGAGTGCAACTATGTACTTCATAGCGTAAAGAGGGATGAATATTACGGTGCCCGC
>JAZUJC010000248.1:0-4504 GCA_045642625.1 Lachnospiraceae bacterium | reverse complement strand
ATCAGGATTTTTACAAAGCACTGGATGGCTATAAGCTGATAGGCTGTGATTATGGGGAGAAAAAATATAATAGTTACAAATGCGCCAAGCGTTTGATGGATGAGATGGGCTTTGTGCTGGTTCAGGAAAAATTCTCTTATGGCGGTGAAGGTCTTTTTAAGTATGACGGTAAGGCATTTACTGTAGTTGAGGCTCCTGAAAACACATCAGATATTGTGGGATATGATGCAGAGCACATTTTTGTATCAATATATGATAATGATTCCTTCACCTACTCGTTATTGACCGACAACTACACCAACAATTATTTTTATTTATGCAATGATATGTACAGATTCCTTGCTTATATTGACGGCAGGGCATATTGGGCTACCAGCGATTCGCATTTGTATGGTGTTGAAATGTATACGCTTAATGTGTTTGATACCGCTGTTGGCAAGGTAGAAGAAAAACTGTCATTACAGAAGCATCCCGGAATTTCACTTCCACCCATTGTTTCCGGCTTCTATGTTTCCGGGGATTCGGTATATTATCTTGCCGATGATGAAATTGAGACGGCATGGTATAGGACTGATATAAGCGCTTTAGGTGCCAATTCGGTTAAAATTCCCGGAAGTACCGTTGCTACTTATGACTGGAGTAACCTTGGTACGATAGAATATGTAAACGAAGTGATTGATTGTCCTTTGTGCGGTAAGAGAGTCTGCAGCTTCTACATGGAGTTTTTCTGCCTGGATGACCGTTTTTCACCAAAGGCCGGGCTTATAAACGATTCTATGTTTAAGAGAGCCGGTGATGCCAAAACTGCCAATTCAGACGGCATATACGGATATGGTTATTTGGATGACAACGGACAGGCCTGTGAGGGACATGGCACTTATATGCAAATAGAGGAATCGGTATCGGTAACCAGAGTGGAAATTGTTGCCGATAAGTATCTTCAGGTTTGTACAAGCGGTTACTGGTATGGCGGTGGTGCTCACGGAATGCCCAGCCAGCAGGTTCTGATTTATGATTTGGCCACCGGTGATTCACTTGATTTCCTTGATATATATCCCGGTTCAGACGAGGAATTAAAGAATATTATTATTGAAGCCTGTGTAAGAACTGCAAGGGAAAGCATTGAAAGTGGTGAGAATTACGGCTTCTACAGTGACGATTTGGATGCAATCAGATCCGATGCGGAATCAAATACCTATGTGGAAAACGGTTCTATTTACATGGGAACCACAGGGATTACTTACAGCTATGAACCCTATTTGATGGGACCCTATGCAGCAGGATTTATTGATATATTTGTAAGCTACGACGATTTGGGGTTTAACCCTTATAAATAAATACTGAGAGGTAAGGTAAATGCTTTCTTTAAACAAAAATGTTGTTATTTTATCAGTCGAAAAAGAATATTCCGGCGTAAACAAGGTTGCTGAGCTTGTAAGAAAAGATCTTTCGCTGGTTTTTGATGCTGATATAGAAAAATGCTCCTGTGATAATTTGGGTGCAAAAGAAATTGAACTTGCTATTATTTACGGAACAATAGGACAGGGTGGATACATTGATGAAATGATTGAAGCCGGAAAGCTCGACTGTAAGGCGGTAGAGGGTAAATGGGAAGTATTCTCGTTAACTGCAGTGGATAATCCCGTGCCGGGCGTTAAGAAAGCACTTGTTGTAGCCGGTTCAAACAAACGCGGCACAATTTACGGCCTTTTCAGAATATCCGAAATATGCGGTGTATCTCCGCTTGTTAACTGGAGCGGTGTTTTGCCTAAAGTACAGGAAACTGTTGACGTATCCGATGATGATTTGATTGTGTCAAAAGAACCTTCGGTTAAGTACAGAGGTATATTCATTAACGATGAATGGCCTGCCTTTGGTAACTGGGCTACAAAGCGTTTTGGCGGTGTGAATGCACAGTGCTATGCCGAAGTATTTGAAATGATTTTAAGGTTAAAGGGCAATTATATGTGGCCTGCCATGTGGGCAACAAATATTTCCCTTGAGGGCCCCGGAACAGCAAGTGTTGAGCTTGCGGATGAACTTGGTATTGTAATGAGTACCTCTCACCATGAGCCCTGTATGAGAACCGGTGAAGAATACAGTATGATGCGTGGCCCTCAGTCACCATACGGTGATGCCTGGGACTTCCTTTCAAACAGGGAGGGTATCACTAAATTCTGGGAAGACGGGCTTAAAAGAAACGGTCGATTTGAAAATGTTATTACAATGGGTATGCGTGGAGAACGTGATACCGCAATTATGGCTGAAGCAACTTTGGCCGATAATATTGCACTCCTTAAGGATGTTATCCGCACACAAAATGATCTTATCAGAAAGAATGTCAACGAAGATTTAACCAAGGTGCCCAGGCAAATTGTTCTTTTTACAGAGGTTGAAAAGTTCTACTACGGAGATGAAAATACACCGGGGCTTATTGAAGACCCTGAGCTTGATGGCATTACAATAATGTTTAGTGATAACAACTACGGTTATACAAGAACTCTGCCTACCGAAAAAATGCTTAATCATCCCGGTGGATATGGTATGTACTATCATGTGGATATGCATGGCGGCGCCTATTCATACGAGTGGATCGGTTCAACCTATCTTCCCAGAATACAGGACCAGCTCACCACCACCTACGATTACGGTGTTCGCGAGATATGGGTTGTGAATGTAGGCGATATTGTTTCTCAGGAATTGGAAATTTCCTTCATAATGGATATGGCCTATGACATGGAAAAATACGGAAAAGACCATCTTAACGGAACCGAGGAATATACAAAGGCCTGGATTGAGAGACAGTTTGGCTGTTCATTTGATGCCCGGGATAAAGAAAAGATTTTTGATGTACTTACAACTTACACAAAGATTCTTGAACGCCATAAACATGAGATAATGAACGAAACAGTATACCATCCGGTTCATTTTGGCGAGCTTGATGAGCTTGGTGAATTAAGCGATAAGGTTCTTTGCGAGTGTGAAGAACTGTTGGCGGTTTGTCCTGACAGAATGAAGACAGGCTTCTATGAACTGGTTTATTATCCCGCTGTCGGTACATGTAATCTTATGAAAGCCTGGGTGGCTTCCACAAAGAACAGATTCTTTATTAATCAGAACAGAAATACAGCCAATGATTTGAATGCGGTGCTGGATGAGTGTATAGAGAAAGACCAAAAGCTTATCGAGGAGTTTCACGAGATAGGAGACGGTAAGTTCTACGGTCAGGCTTTGTCCGAGCATTTTAATTTCAGATTTTGGAATGATAACAACAATCAGATGCCTCTTAAGGTATTTTGCTATCCTGCCAACAAGAAACGTCTTCTTGTTTCAAAAAAGGACGAAGCCTGGTTTTCAACCGGCAGGGAGTATACCGTTACCAGGTTTACAATTGATGATTTCTTAAGACCTGATGTGGATAGTATCGTACTGGAAATATCCTGTGCAAGCCGTGAGGCAACAGAGTACAAAATAGAATGTGACGTGGATTGGCTTGAATTTTCAAAGCTTGAGGGTATTACCGAAAAAACCGACGAAATCACGGTTACAATTAATAGGGATAAGCTTGGAAAGAAGGGACAGGCCACAGTTAAGGTAATCGGAGACCCTGATATATGCACAACCCTCATTTTTAACGCTCAGAGCAGGGACAGTGTAGCCGAATTGGTATACGGTGATTCCCGGTCAAACGATGCAATCAGTGGAAAAGTATATATAGGCTTTAACGGATACACGGTGGTTGAGGCTGAACATTATGCCAATAAAACCACCTCAGCTCTTGAAGGAGCCGGTATTGAGGCTCGTACAAAAGAAAGTGCAGCCTGTGCTCACTATGAGTGCTTAAAGCCCTATGGTATTACCGGAAGTGCTATGAAATTGTATCCCAATACGCTGGATGCAACTCTTCTTGATGAAAAGCCTTATTTGGAATACCTTGTATACGCGGGCGAAGATGGTGAATATGATGCACAGTTTGTGTTTGCTCCGTCCACTCCTGTTACAGATATTCTGGATCAGTCCTTTGGAGTAAGCGTAAATCAGGATGAAATAAAGCGTGTAAATACAGTAATTGATCTTTCTCGTCCGTTCCACAACAGTCTGCAGTGGATTCTTGAAGCTAAAGCGGCAGCAAAGCGTACTACATGCAAGCTTCAGCTTAGGAAGGGCGTAAATGTAATCAAATACTACCAGTTAAATCCTAATTTAATTTTTGAAAGATTCATTATAGCTAAGGATTTAAAGGCAATTCCCGAATCATATCTGGGACCGAAGGAAAGCTACGCAATATAGAGGTGTTCCTCTGCGGACAGGCAATTCCCCGGTGTTGGAAGCGCTTCTTTTGCGTAAATAAGCGCTCTGTTTAGTGAATTGCAACCGATGGTTGACAAATTGAAAGGCCGACTTTATAGAGCGCAACTGCTGTGTCTGGTACATTTTCATTGTTCAAACAAAACAGTGAGTCAGGGAACCGGTTGGCTGAAAGCAGTCTTAGTTAATTCAAGTC
>JAZUJC010000247.1:0-6177 GCA_045642625.1 Lachnospiraceae bacterium | reverse complement strand
ATGAACCGGTTGATTCGCGATAGAGGCCGAAACAATCGAAAAACTTACCAAACACATCATCTACAATGGATATTTTGTCTTCCATTGAAAACATCCAGATACAGAAATCCTTTGTCTTGTACTTTTCACGGAACTGCTCACAGGGAAGGCCCAAAAGAGTCAGTGCAATTTCGTCGCCGTACTTTTCATGATGTTCTTTTGCCAAAGCAACTGCCTCATCGTTAAAAAGGCTGGCATATGTCATCTGAATTGTGGTCTTTAAACCATTAATGTGTGCAAGCTCCTGCTGAGTCTTAAAAATGTCAAGAGACTCTGTAAGCAGCGCCTTACGCCCAATATCCTCGGCCTTGCCGTGTCCCGTAACCTTTTCGGCATACTCGGGAACCATTTCGGGGCGATGAATAATATTTACGATAAATTTGTTTTCCATTACTATTTTCTGTCCTTTCCCATAATGGTTTTTGTTGATTCCTGCATGGATACTTCATAGCCCAGCAGTTTTTTCCTGGCTACCTCTTCACCTTCAATTATTGAAAGCAAAGCTTCACAGGCTGCTCTTCCAAGTTCCTTGGCGTCAAAAGAAAGTGACGTGATTGACGGAGTATTTCTCTCAAGAACATTTGAGTTGTAAAAAGAAGCTACCTTGATATCCGTAGGAACCTCAAGACCGTTTCTTTTTAATTTATCCAACACTCTTATACAGATTGAATCATCCATACAGAGAATGCATTCCGTATCGGTTTTTAAGACCCTGTCTACCAGGTAGTCGATACTGTCATCATTGGTGTTTTCAAAAACAAGGGCATAATCCCCGAGTTTATACTCCTCTATTGCCTTTGAAAAACCGCGCATACGCATCTGAGTAACCATAAATGATGTGTTGTCGCAAAACAGGGCAAAACGTTTTATTCCCTGCTCAATCAGTCTTTTTGTAAGATCGTAGCATGCCGCTTCGTGATCGTTATCCACCTGATAAATATCGGCATTTGGGCTGGAGCCTATTGCCACAAAAGGAATATCATTTTCCAAAAGATACTCTGCCGGAAGATCTTTGGTAAGGGTTCTGGTAAGCACAATACCGTCCACCTTACGGTTATTGATAAGCCGCTCCAAGTGGTTGATGTCGTCGTTTTTTGTCATGGACACCAGCACATCATAGTCGGCGTGCCCCGCATGCTCGCACACACCCATGAGACATTTTTGAAAGAACGGCAGGTCCATCAATGCGAAATCATCCGGAACCGTAATTCCGATATTATATGTACGGCTTTGGGCCAGAGCCTTGGCCATGGCATTGGGCACATAATTGTGTTCTTCGATGTACGCAAGAATTCGATCTCTTGTACCTGCACCCACACGACCCTTTCCGGAAAGAGCTCTGGATACTGTGGTTTTTGAAACCTGCAATGCCTCTGCAACATCTTCGATAGTAATTTTTTTATCCATAGTCTTAAGTTAATTAATCCTCCAGGCAAAGATAAAAGTCATCAAAGGTTCCCCAGGCACCTTCTCCGCCGTCAAAATGAACACCTATGGTAAGTGTTCCGTCTGTAACTTCTATTCCGCTGATTTCGGGCTTCTGCCACTCACACCAGCCACATACATCATATTCACCGGAATATTGGAAGCCATCGCTTGTTCTGGCAAACAAATACATTTCCGCAGTACCGCTGTCACCGCCCTGAGTGTTCATGGTCAGGTAGTAGGTTCCGTTTTGAAGCCCTGTTATTGTCTGCTGAGCCTCAAAGCTTACAGCCCCCTGTCTCCAGTAGTGCATTGCCCATTCACCGGTAGTGGCATCTGTTTCTTTTTGCTGGAAATCAAGTACCTGATCCCCTGAGTATTTAAATTCCCACATGGAACGGTCATCATCTTCAAAGCTTGGATTCTTTACCCAGTTGACATTGGCAACCACTACGGTTGCAGTAATTGTTGTTCCGTCTTCAAAGGACCCGGTAACCACATACTCACCCTTTTCATTGCAGTCTACCTTTGAAAGCTCGGTCTCGTTCCAGGTAATGGGTGCCATTCCGTTTTTGCTTCGGTCATTGTAATGAACCTCGCACTCACCAGGCATTTTTAGTTCAGAGCCGGGATTCACGGTAACTGTAATATCGTTGGCAAAATCAACCTTTAAGTCGCAGGTGGAACCATACTTCAGATATTTGAACACCTTAAGGGATTCCATTGCCTTACCGTCATGGTCAAACATTGCCTGATTGTCCCAGGCACTGCCGCCATACCATTTTCCCGCATCGCTGGGATCATATTCGCCGGCAAAAGAAGAAGCCCAGCCGGAACCGAATTCTTCCCATTTCTTTTTATTGCTTTCAAGAACTGTATTGGCATCTGCCGAATCCCAGTCCACATACTGAACCGGAACCCATGCAGGCTCCCAGTAAAATACTCCGATTGCATTCTCACCGGCAGCGACGGTTGCCGCAAAGACATCCCTTACCGCATTTGCCTGGCTCTGAACCGTAGGCGCATAATTTTTGTTGATATCCTTTTCGCCCACACTGTTTGAGTGACCGTCTCCCTCTTCAAGGGTATAGCAGTATGAAGTCTCTGCAACCATTACTTTCTTTCCGGTTGTTTCGGCTACATACGAAAGAACATTTGTAAGATTTTCAAGGGTGCCGTGCCAGTAGCTGTAATACGAAACTGCAAAAATATCATAATCAACGCCGCAGCTTTCAAGCTTTCTTAAAAGCCCCTGGATACCTTTGAAATCACTTATGTTGGTGAAGTGAAGTGCTATCTGAATATCGTCGTTGCCGTGAGCGGAACCTGATTCTAAAACTGCTCTTCGACCTTCTCCCACAATCTGACTGATTTGAGCCCATTTGCTCTCACCACTCATCTGATTGTTTGTTTCGTTGCCAAGCTGAACAATACCCACATCGGCACCACCGTCAAGAATACGGTTCATGGCATCCAGTGTAAACTCGTAGGCCATGGCAGCCTTCTCTTCAATAGATTTGCCTTCCCAGGCCTTGGGAGCCTGCTGTTTTGAAGGATCGGCCCAAAAATCGCTGTAGTGGAAGTCCACCATAAGCTTCATGCCATAGTCGGCGGCACGCTTACCGATTTCTACAGCCTTGTCCACATCGCTGTTACCACCGCCGTAGCCGTTACCATTTGCATCGTAGGGATTGTTCCAGACCCTGACACGGATATAATTGATTCCCTGGTCCGCAAGGATTTTAAAAATATCCTCTTCCTGACCATCGAAATTTTTGAATGTCACACCGGACTGTTCGAGGGATATCACACTTGAAATATCCACACCTCTGATAAAATCATCACTGATTCCCTCAACAGGCTCCACAAAAATACCGGCCTGCTCTACTCCCTCAGGAGCCACATATTCATTTTTTGATGCTGATTCACCGTTTACCGAGGTATTTGTTCCGCAGCCTTCAATAACACTTACAAAAAGAAGACCCACCAATATCACAGAAATAAGCTTTTTAATATTTTTCACAACAATCCTTTTTCGCACCGGATAGATTTAGCGATTTGATTTTCATACGCCACAGGTGCGATTTTTGAGTTTTTTTAAGATATTACGCACATTTGCGCAACCGCTTGCTCAAATACAAATTATCATACACAAAATAAGGTGTCAAGAGCAAAAAAGACCGTTTACAATCCGGCAGGTTTCCCTACAGTTTGTAAACGGTCAGTATTTTTTATTTCATCCTGACACGGCTTTCGGCATATACACCGGCCTGCCGCAAATTCTTTTTACATTGATTAAAAATTTATTTTCTTAGGCTTTCGATTTCTTTTAGCTCCTCAATTTCATAGTAGTAGTGCTTACCACAAAACTGGCAGTTAACCTCAATGCCCTGTCCCTCATCAATAAGGCTCTGCATCTCGGTGTGGCCGAGTGAATACAGACCGGTGGCAAAACGTTCTTTTGAACAGTTACACTTAAAGGCAGTGGGCATTTTATCAACGATTTCCATATCCAGGCCGGCAAGCAGTATTTCAAGCACCTGCTCCGGAGTGTTGCCTGCATCAAGAAGCTTTGTTACCGAGTTAATCTCCCTAAGATTGCTCTCCAGCCTGTCTATTACCTCATCAGGGCAGAAGGGCATCAGCTGAATAATAAAGCCGCCTGCCACCTTTACCGTATTGTCCTTGTTCATTAACACCCCAAGACCTACTGTGGAAGGAATCTGTTCCGACTCCATAAAATATGCGGTCAGGTCCTCAGCGATTTCAGAGGTGGTAAGCATTGTCTGGCCTACATAGGGTTCCTTTAATCCAAGGTCTTTCATTACAGTTAAAAATCCCGGACCAAGGGCTCCGCCAACATCCAGCTTACCAACCGAATTGGGTGGCAGTATAACACCGGGGTTAACACAGTAACCTTTTACATTTCCGTGGGAATCCGCAGTAACCGTCAGTCCCTTTGCTTCGCCGCCGCAATCTATTTTAAGGGTCAGTATATCAGCATCACCCTTCTGCATTACGCCCATCATTGCCCCTGCAGTAAGGAGACGGCCCAGGGCCGCTGTCATAATAGGGCTGGTGTTGTGGGCATTTCTGGCAAATTCAACCAGTTCTCTTGTTGTTGCTCCAAAAGCTCTGATCGAAGCATTTGCAGCTGTTGCTCTTACTATATAATCGCTCATACTTTTCTCCACTTATTATGCGGTTTATACCGCCTTTCCCTTCTCACGGGCCACAATGAATATTCTCTCCGACTCCGGACCCGGCTGTTCACCGTTGTCTGCATCCACAGCCTCCAGAAAAACCATACCCGCCTCAGCAAGTAGTTCTTTCATTTCTTTGAGCTCATACCCTCTCTGAAAGTGAGTCTCATCAAAACGCCTGTACAGTCCGCTGCTTTCTTTTGTAAAAAAAGTAATATCGTACTGGTTTATGGATGTATCCTCATCGAAATAGTTTTCCCAGATAAAGCTGGCATCATCATCGGCTTCGGCAATTGTGGCATCACCGATAACCTGAGAATACTTATATCTGGTGTTAAAATCAAAAATAAGAATTCCTTCCGGGTCCAGATAGTTGTTGCAAAGCCTGAAAACCTCGCAAAGTTCTTCCGGCTCGGTAATATAATTCACACTGTCGCAAACACTGACTACCGCTGCCACCGTACCATAGAGTTCGAACTCTCTCATATCCTGGCAAAGATAAAGAATATCACTGTCTGTTTCCTCGTGCTCTCCGGCTACCGCCAGCATGGAATCGGAATTATCAATGCCTATCATATCAAAGCCCTTATCCCTAAGACGCCTTGTCATGGCACCGGTACCCGCACCCAGCTCGCACACAAGCCCTTCTTTGATGCCGTATTTATTCAATTTATCAACTAAAAAGCCGCACCATTCATCGTAGGGAGTTTCCTCCATAAACCTGTCATAAAGTGCGGCAAAATCAGTATATGCTTCCATGAAACATTATTTCCTTAACGTAAACCCATACTCATAAACTGCTAAAATAATTCTACTATCATTTTAACTGCCTGAGTACCTAATCCCATAATAGCACCGGCCAAAACAACGCCGCTTACAACCGCAATTATACTCTTCTTAAAATTCATATCCAGAATGGAGGCGGCAAGAGTTCCTGTCCAGGCACCGGTACCGGGAAGCGGGATACCTACAAACAAAAACAAAGCAAAATAAAGACCTTTGCCTGCCTTTTCCATCAATGCAGTTCCGCCCTTATGTCCCTTTTCCAAACAAAAAGTAAAGAACTTACCAATCACCGGCTTATCCTTTCCCCATTCAAGAATCTTTCTTGCAAAGAAGAAGATAAAAGGGATTGGAACCATGTTTGCAATAATACAAACAATATATGCATTCAAAAGTGGTAAGCCCATACCCTTTAGACCAAAGAAAAAGGTCATATCTGCTGGCGACAGGGCAACAGGAATGGCTCCACGAAGCTCAATCAAGGGAATCATGGAAATCAATGCAACAATAATATATTTCTTTAACATTTTTTACTCCTTACGGTCATTACTATTTCAGGTATTCCTTCAAGAAAGAAATCAAAGCATCCATTTCCTCATCGGTACCAATAGAGATACGAAGGGAATTGTTAATACGTGGCTTATTCCAATATCTTACATAGATATCATTCTTTTTCAATGCTTCAAAGATTTCCTGTGCAGGAACAGTCTTGTGAGATGCAAAGATA
>JAZUJC010000246.1:0-3003 GCA_045642625.1 Lachnospiraceae bacterium | reverse complement strand
GAGAAGCATATAGGTGACGGAGATGGTCGCGGAAAGAATATCATGAATCCACAGACTATTCTTTATCTGGATGAGGGTTCTTATCTTGAAATGGAAACAAGCCAGATCAGAGGTATTGATTCGACAGTCAGGTCTACCGAGGGTGAACTGAAGGACAATGCAACTGTTGTTGTAAAAGAAAAGATTATGACCCACGGTGAACAGCTTGCAAAAACCAACTTTGATGTTAAGTTAAACGGTAAGGGCTCCAGCGCCAATGTTATTTCAAGATCTGTGGCAAAAGAAGATTCCAGACAGGAGTTTTTGTCACATATTGTGGGAAATGCGGAGTGCTACGGTCATACGGAATGTGACGCCATTATTATGGACAATGCCGTTGTAACTGCAATACCCAAGCTTACTGCAGCATGTGTCGATGCCAGTCTGATTCATGAGGCTGCCATCGGTAAAATCGCAGGAGAGCAGTTGATTAAGCTGATGACCTTAGGGCTTACGGAACAGGAAGCCGAAGAGCAGATTATTAACGGCTTTTTAAAGTAAAATTTAGTTGTAAAAATAATTTATATAATTGATTGTGAAAGGATATGAGGGAGGTTTATAGGACTTCCCTTATGTTAGGATATAGCTATGCCCGGATTAGGTACCATATTAAATGTTGCGCTTATGATTTTTGGCGGCATTTTGGGTCATTTTTTTGGAAAGCTCATTACAGAAAGAATTCAAAACAGTCTTACAACAACCTGTGGCGTTTCGGTGCTTGCAATTGGTATTGCCGGAGCCCTTGAAGGAATGCTGACCGCTAATGAAGGAAAAATTGTCAGTGGCCGTGGTGTTTTTATAGTGGTAATTATGCTGCTTGGAGCCATAGTAGGCGAGATTATTAACATCGAAGGCGGGTTTGAACGATTTGGTGAATGGCTTAAAATAAAGACCGGAAATTCCAAGGATGCCCGCTTTGTTGAAGGCTTTATTACCGCCTCATTTACTGTCTGCATTGGTGCTATGGCCATTGTAGGTTCGATTGAAGACGGTCTTTACGGTAATTATTCCATTCTTTTGACCAAAGGTATACTGGACTGCATTATTGTTATGGTAATGACCGCATCCATGGGAAAAGGCCCAGTGTTCTCATTTATCCCTGTTGCAATACTGCAGGGTGGTGTGACACTTCTTTCAAAGGTCATTGAGCCATTAATGACGGAGACTGCTCTCGGCAATCTTTCCATGATTGGCAACATAATGATTTTTTGCGTAGGTATCAATCTTGTTTGGGGTAAAAAGGTTAAGGTTGCCAATTTGCTTCCTGCCCTTATTTTTGCAGTAGGCTTTGCATTTCTTCCCTGGCAGTTTTAACGGTATAGTGTGAGGAGTTAAATTTGAAAATTATTCATTGTGCAGATCTTCATCTTGATTCTAAGATGACAACAAATCTTGATAAAGAAAAGGCAAAAAAACGTAAGGGTGAGCTGTTGCTTACCTTTAACAGAATGGTGGAATATGCGGTTAATAACTACATTTCCGCCATTTTAATTTGCGGGGATTTATTTGACACCAAGATAATTTCCGTAACCGCGAGAAATACTGTTATGGCAGCAATTTCAGGGAATCCGTCAATAGACTTCTTTTATCTTAAGGGTAATCATGATAAGGATAATTTCTTAGAGGATTATGATGTGATTCCGGATAACCTCTATCTTTTTGATGATTCCTGGACCGCATACAGTTTGGGCGATGAAGGCAGGATAAAAATATACGGAACCGAGTTAAACAGTGATAACAGCGAAAAGCTTCAGGTTTCTTTTGCTCCGGATCCTTCTGACATAAATATAGTGTGCCTTCATGGGCAGGAATCGGAGAGCATTGCCAAGGATAAGACCGAGGTAATTGATTTAAGACTGTTTAGAAATAAAGGAGTCAATTATTTGGCCCTTGGCCATATTCATGAATATAAAAGCGCCATGCTGGACGGCGAGGGTAAATATTGCTATTCGGGCTGCCTTGAAGGCCGTGGTTTTGATGAATGCGGAAGTCATGGTTTTGTGGTACTTGATATCAATGAAAAAGAAGGTACGGTAAAAGATGAATTTGTTCCTTTTGCCTCCAGGCTGCTTCATACCGTATATGTGGATATCTCAGGGCTTGATACTACACCGGAGATCATTTCCAGGGTGAAAGAAACATTGGCTTTAAAGGCAGAGATTACCTCAAGAGATCTGCTGAAGGTTGTTTTGTGCGGAAATGTGGAAGTGGAGTGTGATAAGGATATTGATCTGATTAATCAGGCTATTGAAGACAGCTTCTTTTTTACTAAGGTTTATGATGAGACCAAAATTTTGGTGGACTATGATTCGTTTTTGCTGGATGAATCCCTGAAGGGTGAATTTGTCCGCCTTGTTAAGGCATCTGATATGTCGGAAGAGGAAAAGGGTGAGATTATCAGACTTGGCCTTCATGTTATCGGAGGAGGTAAAGCGGAAGAATGATAATTGAGTCACTTTACATACAAAATTTCGGAAAGCTTCAGGAATTCAGCATTGATTTCACCGAAGGCACCAATGTAATCAAAGAAAACAACGGCTGGGGTAAGAGTACGCTGGCAGCCTTTATAAGAGCTATGTTCTATGGTCTTGAAGGAGACGGTAAGCACAGTATTCTTGATAATGAGAGAAAGCGCTTTAAGCCCTGGCAGGGTGGGGCCTTTGGAGGCAATCTGATATTTGAAACCAAGGGAAAACGATACAAAATAGAACGATTTTTCGGTAGTAAGTCGGCCGAGGATTCTTTTGTGTTAAAAAATGCGGACACCGGCCTTGACAGCACTGATTTTGGACCCAATATAGGTGAAAAACTGTTCCATATTAATTCAGAGTCCTTCAGAAAAACAGTATTTATCAGTCAGAATGACTGCTCCAATTCAGGTACTTCGGGTGATATTAATTCCCGAATAGGAAATATTGAAGATTCCATAGATTTAAATAAATTTGAATCAGTGGCAAAAAATCT
>JAZUJC010000245.1:0-4719 GCA_045642625.1 Lachnospiraceae bacterium | reverse complement strand
GATGACGGCACTCCCTGGACAGAAAGACCAAGAGAATGGTGGATTACCTGTCGAATGGCCCATGTTTACAGTATCGGAAGCCTTTTAGGTCATGAAGGAAGTGAAGCATTAATCGATGCAGCCCTTAAGGGCATAACCGGTGAGCTTAGTGACAAAGAAAACGGTGGCTGGTACCCCGGACGCACTGCCGACGGAGAAATTTTGTCAAACACAAAACAGTGCTATGCTCATGCCTTTGTTATTTTGGCAGCAACTTCGGCATTACTGGCTAACCGCCCCAAGGCAAAAGAACTGTTGGATGAAGCTTTGGCACTTTATGACAAGAGATTTTGGGACGACACAATAGGACTGGCAACCGATACCTGGAATACCGAATTCACAGTTTTGGATGATTACAGAGGACTTAATGCCAATATGCACACAGTTGAGGCATTCCTTGCCGTAGCCGATGCAGCCGCCAGAGAGGATTACCGTGTCAGAGCCGGTCGTATAATCGACCATGTTATCGGATGGGCAAAAGAAAATAACTGGAGAATACCCGAACACTTTACAAGTGACTGGGTAGCCGACCTGGAATGCAACAAGGACAGACCCGCCGACCAGTTTAAACCCTACGGTGCAACTCCCGGCCATGGAATTGAATGGGGTCGCCTTATTACACAGTGGGCAACATCAACCTTTAAAAACGACAAAAATGCTGCTGCCCCCTATATTGAAGCGGCAGAAAATTTATTCAACCGTGCAATTGAAGACGCCTGGAATGCAGATGGTGCTCCCGGTATTGCATATACCACTGACTGGGAAGGAAAGCCCGTTGTTCATGATCGTATGCACTGGACCCTTGCGGAAGCAATTAATACCTCAGCAGTTTTGTATCGCGTAACCGGTAAAGATAAATATGCAGGCGATTATTCGGAATTTATGGCTTATCTTGATGAAAAGGTTCATGACAAGGTTAACGGTTCCTGGTTTCATCAATTAAATGAGCGTAACGAAGTAATCGGAACGGTTTGGCCCGGAAAATCAGACATTTATCATGCCCTCCAGGCAACACTGATTCCCTATAGTCCCGTTGATGTTTCAATAGCAAAGGCTGTAAAGGAAGGACACAAATAATATGAAAGATATAGATGTAATCGCTCTTGGCGAATTATTGATTGATTTTACCGAAAATGGAATAAGTGCTTCCGGCAATCCTATTTTGGAAGCAAATCCCGGTGGAGCTCCCTGTAATGTTCTTTCCATGCTCAACAACCTTGGTAAAAAAACCGCTTTTATCGGAAAAGTAGGAAAGGATTCCTTTGGTGACTACCTCACCGAAACCGTCAGCAGTCTGGGCATTGATACTACCTCCCTTATCAAAGACGAAGAAGTTCACACCACTTTGGCCTTTGTACATACCGCTGCCGACGGAGACAGAAGCTTTTCTTTTTACAGAAATCCCGGAGCAGATATGATGCTTACCGTTGATGATATTAATTTTGACCAAATCGACAGATCCAGGGTATTTCATTTCGGAACTCTTTCCATGACCCACGATAATTGTCGCGAGGCAACAAAAAAGGCTGTGGCCTATGCAAAAGAAAAGGGCCTGATTATTTCTTTTGACCCTAACCTGCGCCCTCCCCTTTGGAAGGATTTGAACACTGCCAAAGAAATGATGGAATACGGCTTTGGCCAATGTGATATTTTGAAAATCTCCGATGATGAAATAACCTTTGTAACCGGAGAAGATACTATTCCCGAAGCAATCGACGAATTTCTTAAGAGATTTCAGCCCAGGCTTATGTGCGTTACTCTTGGCAAAAACGGAAGCATAGCTATTTATAACGGTATGCAGGTTTCCTCGGCAGGCAAAATTCGTGAAAACACCATAGAAACCACCGGTGCCGGAGATACTTTTATGGCTTGTATTATCAATTATGTACTTGAAAACGGAATTGATAACCTGACTGAGGCGGACCTTGCCAAAATGCAGGATTTTGCCGGCACTGCTGCCTCAATTATCACTACCAGAAAAGGGGCATTAAAGGTAATGCCCACAAGAGAAGAGGTTGAAAATGGCTAAATCGGTAACACTCTCCGATATCGGAAATCGCCTGGGTGTCAGCACGGTAACCGTTTCCAAAGCTCTCTCCGGACAACCCGGGGTAAGCGATGAAATGCGTGAAAAAATTATTATGCTGGCCGATGAACTGGGATATAAACGTACCCCGGTGAAAAAAGCAGGAATAACTGAAAAGGGTGCCGCTGTCGGAGTTATCATTTCAAAACAGTATATAGGGAAATATGATTCTTTTTACCTTAAAATGTATCAGGCCATTAACGAGCGGGCGCTCGAAAACAGCTGCTTTGCGTTGCTGATTACGGTCGACACCGATGATGAAAAAAATCTTGTGGTTCCCAATATTATTACGGAGCATTCACTGGACGGGCTAATTTTTGTGGGCCGCCTTTCAAAAGAATATATCGATGAGATTATAAAGCAGTCCGAATTGCCACGTGTATTCCTTGATTTTAGTGACAAAGAGGGCTTGGAGGATGCCATTATTTCCGACAGTTACTATGGCGCTTACCAGATGACCAAATATCTGTTAAAGAACGGTCACCGGGATATTGCTTATGTGGGAACCCTTCTTTCTACCGAATCAATTACCGACAGATACATGGGTTATCTGAGAGCTTTGATGGAAGCGGGAATTAACCCGCCAAAAGAATGGCAGATTGACGATCGCTATTTATCAACCGGGGATGTGGATGAAGAAAAGCTGATGCGACTTCCAGGTAAAATGCCTACCGCTTTCTTTTGCAACTGCGATTTAACTGCAGGAATGCTGATTAAAAAGCTGGCAAAAGAAGGGTATAAGGTGCCTGAAGATGTTTCGGTAGTCGGATACGACAACTTTATTTATCCCGGGTTGTGCGATATCGACATAACCACCTACGAAGTTGACTACAAAAAAATGGCTCAGCTGGCCTGGAAAAATATTAACAAGAAGCTTTCCAATCCTTTATATCACAACAGAATTCACATTGTGGAGGGAAGGCTCATCGAAAAAAGAAGCGTAAGATCACTGATTAAAGAAGGAGAATGATTTATGAAGGTTGCTGTTTTATGGTCAAGCCCCAACACTGACGGACTGACTGCCTCTGCAAAGAACCAAATTATTTCCGGTCTCAAAAAGGCAAATGTTGAGATTGATGAAATTCACTTAAACCGAAAGAAAATAAATCACTGTCTTGCCTGCGGTGATGGCTGGGGACTGTGTCGTTCAAACGGAACCTGCGCTATTAATGACGATTTGGCAGATATATATAAGAGAATGACCGAAGCTGACGGAATTGTTTTTGTTTCCGCAGTTTACTGGTCAAGCATGACCGAGTGCATGAAATCCTTTATTGACAGGCTTCGAAGAATGGAAGCTACCCACAATCATTTCCTGGCTGAAAAAAGATGTGTGCTGGTAGCCTGCGCCGGAGGTACCGGCCGCGGAACTCTTGAATGCCTTCAGGATATGGAAATGGCACTTACTCACATGGGAATGCGCGCTTACGACAGAATTCCCGTAATTCGCTACAACAGCGAGTATATTCTTCCCGCCCTTGAAAAAGCCGGTGAAGTATATGCCGATAAACTGGAAAATGGATTTAATATGTATTACTAATCATAAAAGAAGGGTGCCTGTAAATCAGGCACCCTTTCTGAATATTTGATTTAGAAATCAACTTCTGTATCGTAGTAGCAGCACTTAAGAAGCTTCTCCATCTCTTCCTGAGTAGGAATACGAGGATTTGATCCTGTACATGCATCTAAGATAGCGTTCTTTGCAATTTCAGGTAATCTTTCTAAGAATACTTTCTCAGGAACGAAACCGTTCTCTGTAGGGAAGCTGTCAGCGCCGTAGTTCTTGATGCAGTGAGGAATGTTAAGGTCATCGTTCATCTTGCGAAGGTAAGCAATTAATGCAGCTACCTTTTCGTCATCAGATGCGTTTTTATCAGCAATTTCCATGTAATCAACGATTACGCCGTATCTCTTCTTAGCGGTCTCATCCTTTGCGTCGAATGCGATAACTTTGGGAAGATACATAGCATTTGCAGCACCATGGATAATATGAGCTCCAAAATCAGCGAAAACTGCACCTGTCTTGTGAGCCATAGAATGAACAATACCAAGTAAAGCATTTGAGAATGCCATACCGGCAAGACACTGAGCATTATGCATACGGTCTCTTGCAGCAATATCTCCATTGTATGAAGGCACAAGATCATTCATAATCATTTCGATTGCATGAATTGCAAGAGGATCTGTAAAATCACAGTTTGCTGTAGAAACATATGCTTCAACGGCATGTGTCATAGCATCCATACCGGTGTGAGCAACAAGTTTCTGAGGCATTGTTTCAGCAAGATCAGGATCAACGATTGCTACATCGGGTGTAATTTCGAAGTCAGCGATAGGATACTTAATTCCCTTTGAATAATCAGTAATAATTGAGAAAGCAGTTACTTCTGTTGCAGTTCCTGAAGTTGAAGAGATAGCACAGAACTTAGCCTTTCTACGAAGTTCGGGAATACCGAACACTTTGCACATATCTTCGAATGTACATTCAGGATATTCATATTTAATCCACATAGCCTTTGCAGCATCAATAGGTGAACCACCACCCATTGCAATAATAAGTCGGATCGTAGCCATGTCGTTCTGTGAGCCAAGGA
>JAZUJC010000244.1:0-2372 GCA_045642625.1 Lachnospiraceae bacterium | reverse complement strand
AATAAGTGCAACAAAAAAGAGCGTGTGAAAAAATGATTTCATTTTTTCACACGCTCTTTTCTTATTCCCAGAATATTTAACCGGTTCTATAAAAACTTCATCCGCAAATCACTTAACCGGTTCAACAAAAATGTCATCCACATAGAACAGTGCATTTCCGTCTGTTTCAATATAGAATTCTGCTGAGTTAAGATCTTTCGGGATTTCCGTGATGCCGCATATTTTATTCCAGCCCTCATTAACCTCTATGGCCGCAATCTCTCTTGAAGGGGAACCTTCAATCCCCATTTTAACTGTCTTGTCACTCGTCTTTACATAAGCCGTAATGCTTACTTTTCGGCCGATATAGGGCGAAATATTAAACTTAACGGTAGCATCCTTTTCCTGTCTGGCAACACTTAATGACTTACCCTTTCCGTCCACAGATTCCGTATCACAAATGCTTAAGAAAGGCAGATGTCCCGCTCCCCTGATGGCAGCAATATTGCTTTCTCCCTCAAAGCTTTCCTCTATTCCCTTAAGCTTTACAGAAACCTCGTCAATGTAAAGAGGACTTATAGTTTCTCTGTCTGCTTCATTGGTGCCAAAATACATAACAGCACTGTGAAGGTCTGCAGAAAGCGATATTTCAGCCGAAATCTCCGTCCACTCACCACTTATGCATGAAACCGTTGCCCAGGTTTTATAACCATTATCAGTCTTTATAAATACTTCTTTTGCCGTACTCTTTACCCAGGCACTGACGTTAATTGTCTGGCCGACGAAATCCGAAATATCAAGCATAACACCGCACCAGTCGCCGCCTCTGAAGGGACAGAATATGCTGTTCTTTCCCGTATGAGCTTCCTTGTCTGTCAGCTCCACACGACAGAAGCCAAGAGGCTTAAAGCCCACCGCATCAAGCTCAGGCTTTTCACCGTCAACATCTTCAAAATCAAAGAACCGGTCTTCAAGGTTAAGCTCTATCCTTTCAGGCTCACCCAAATCACCGCCCTCTATCGCATATACTATCGCATCAAAACACTTTTTAGGCTGAAGCTTTTCATTAAAGGGAAGGGGATCGGCTCCTCTTATCCAGGAGTTATCATCTGTAATTCCCCAAAAGATAACAGCCCGCAAATCCACACCCTCACGCTTTGCCTTAAGAAGCAGTTCAAAATATTTTTTATAAAATACAGCCTGGTAGTACTCCCTGTTTTTGTTAAGGCAGGTACACTTAACATCCAGCTCCGTAATATGAATCGGAAGGCCTAAAGCACCGTATTCGTAAAGGGCCTTTTCATAGAGCTCGATATCCAGATTATCACTGATGTGGCTCTGCATACCGATACCTGTAACAAGCCTCTCGCTTAATATACTGCCGTGGCCGTTTGCCTCTCTTACCAGCATATCCAGAATTGCCTTTTTGCGGGCAGGCTCAAATTCGCCGTAATCGTTGTAAAAAAGAAGGGGGCGAAGCTTGCTGCACTCCTGAACATTTAAAGGATCGACTCCATAAAGAGCAGCGTATTTTGAAATTGCAGCATCCAGTGCCTCATTGGCATATTTAAATGCATAATATATAAAATCCTCACCGATTACCCTAAGCCAGTAGCTGTTTCTCAGGCCGGAAGCCAGTTCATCGTTAGGCTCTATGGCCTCATTCACCACATCCCAGGCATAAATGGTACGTCCAAAGCCCTCCCTGAACATATAATCCATAACCTCGAATATATATGATTTCAATCGGGCCAGCATTGTATCCCTGTCTACAAAGCATACCGGATCCAGCTTTTCAAATCTCTTAAGCATAGGATTTTCTTTAAGCTTTTCAGGGTCGGTGGGTATTCTTACCGGTTGGTAGCCCTTACAGAACACTTCATCAGGGCACTGGGAATGCCACACAAGAACATGCCCTCTTACCGATATGCCATTATCCCTTGCCCAGTCAAGTAATTCGCGGGCTGCAGTATTAATTTCAAAGGGCAGATAATCCTCTGTCGCTCTTTCCGATTTAAAGCCCATATTGTAGGCGGGCTTTAATTCATTGGCAAAGGTAAAGCTGGAAAACTGCTCAACAATCAGTTTTTCCTTGTCAGGATTTCCTATCTCGTTATTAGGAAATCTTTCACTTCGCCTCTCTCCCGCACATCCGATTTTAAAATAGTCTTTGTATACTTCTTTTAATTTAATAGTATTTTCTACACCTGTCATAATTCACACCTTTACTTAAAAAGGATGCCCCGAAGGCATCCCTTTAATAATTTGCTTAGTCTCTGAAAATATTAATTTCAATACTGTCCATAAAAGGTGATAAGAACAGGTTAAGCTTAGCATAGTCGATGTTTTCGTATTCCTCATCTGACAATGCCACGTTTACAAAGTCGGATCGT
>JAZUJC010000243.1:0-2654 GCA_045642625.1 Lachnospiraceae bacterium | reverse complement strand
TCCCGAAAGAAAAATATGCATCATAGAAAATAAAAACCGCTATGCCAACGCGGCCGCCGAAAAGCTTAAAGAATTCTGCATGATGCCGCGTGAATATTACAAGTTCTAATCCTGTGTGAGGTCTTATGAATGCTGCATATTTTATCGCGATGCCGGGGGGTATAAGGCACAAAGTGTTGATGACTAACCCCTGTAATGGGGTGATTTTTGTGCTTTTTGTGGAATAGGCATATAATTGCGAAATTTTGAATAAATTATAGGTCAAAATTTTTGCTTGATTTTTTTACAAGCATATAATTCCCTCTGATTATTTATATTTACACGCCAAATATGCTCCGGATTAAGCAAACTTGAACCGGCTTAAAGCTAAATGTGGCGTATAAAGTATGAGGGAAAGAATATTTATACGTAAGTACCCTATCGGCGTACACACCTTCAAGCGTATATAATTATAAATTAAGTGAAATTAGCGGTATCGCTCTCATTTTATGAAAAATACGTGGACAATTGCAGGCGCTGGCTAAGAAAAATACGTGGACAATTGTAGGGGCCGGCTGTAGAAAATCAGAAGAAAATGTGTAAGAAAAAACAGATATGCCTTTTGAATACCACAAATATTGAAATACGCACATTGCATGCAATCATAAAAAAGGGAGCCCTTTCGGCTCCCTTCTTATATGCTGTATATTATTTTACGCCGGTCTTGCCAGGTAATAGCCCTGGAACAGATCCGCTCCAAGCCCTACAAGATAATCAAACTCTTCTTTGGTTTCCACACCTTCGGCCACAACCATCTTACCAAGATCGTGCATACTTTCGATTATTTCCCTGCAGTTATCCTGCTTGGCCACATCCGCATCAATGCCCGACAAAAGAGACCTGTCAATTTTAATAACATGTGGATCAAGAATGTTAACCTTGCCCATATCATTTAATCCGGAACCATAATCATCTAAAGCCAGGATGGAGTCACCAATTGTGGCAATCTCTCTTTTCTTAATGGACTTTGAAAGAGAAAATTCGGGATATTCCAGTACCTCAATCATAAGAATATTCTTGTCGCTGCCAAAGTAATCAATATATGTCTTGGCTTCCCAATCTGAGAAAACCTCACAGGGGAAGGAATTTACCGATAACTTTTCCTTGTATCCGCGGGCAAAATACTCCTGAGTAGCGCCCCAGAAGGTAGCCACTTCAAGCACATGAAGCATATCCTTTTGGGTATATTCCTCAATAAGCTCGGCTACTGTAGTGCCAACAGGGCGCATAAGGGCCTCGTGGGCAAAAATAGTCTTACCGTCGGGATAAAATATCGGTTGAAATACATAGTTAATCTCAAGCTCCGCCAGAGCCTTTAATATGTCAGCGCTCAATGGCAAGTCTTCGTAGTAAATCATGTAAACACCACCAAATCAGTTCTCAATAAATTATCGACAAAAAATAATCTTTTATGAATTGATTATAGCAGAAAACTATACACAAAAATAGTAATTTTATATACAATTTATTTCACATAATATACATAATTGTCTTTTCTGGGTGCAGGAGCGCTCAATTCTGCTGCCGCATAGCCCAAAGCACAGTGACCGATGCCTTCGTAGTCGCCTTCAATGCCAAGGTCAGCTAAAAGCTTCTTGCCAAAGTCAGACTCAAATTCTTCTTTTGCACGGTGTATCCAGATGCTGTTTACGCCAAGACTCTCTGCAGCATTCATAAGATTGCCCATAACAAGGGAACCATCGTATTTGTAGGTAACAATATTTTTGTCAGCCAGTACAATCAATATAACGGGTGCGCCGTAGAAGGGATCAAAGCCTTCGTTCCAGCCGCCGATTTTACGGTTTTCTTCCATAATGCTGTCGCGCATTTCCTTGTTGGTTACCGCGATTATGATAGGAGCCTGCTTACCCATACCGGTTGCGGCATAGGTGCCTGCCTTAAGAATGGCATCAAGCTTATCCTGCTCTACCATGTCGGGTTTAAAGTTTCTGCAGCTGCGCCTTGTTTCCAATACCTTTAATGTTTCGTTCATTTTGTCCTCCAATACGTAAGATTGTATATTATTATGTTTCTGTCTCTAATGTTGAAATATAAATCCGGCTTTCCGGCTGATTGTTATAATTTTATACCGGTTTACAGCTAATTGTTGCAATTTATATGATTGGTTTGCCGGCCTGTTGCTTCAACTTATTTAACAGAAACCACCTCATAGTCCTGAGCGGTTACCGCTGCGGTCAGTGTTTCATCAGAAACCTCAGCAGACAATTTTACAATTGCGGTACCGTCTTCGTGGCTCACGATTGCCTCGGTTACGCCTTCAACAGCTTCCAAAGCCTTCTTAACCCTGCCTGAGCAGTGGCCGCACATCATTCCTTTAATTTCCATTGTTTTTTCCATTTTTGTATTCTCCTCTTCTCTATATATTTCCGATATCGGAAGTTCTATCAGTGCATCCTTCTTTTTGTCCCTGCGGGCGTCGTACATTGAAAACAGGTTAAGCCTCAGTGCATTACTTACCACACAGACACTGGATAAGCTCATGGCCGCCGCACCAAACATGGGGTTTAGCTTCCACCCAAACAGGGGATAAAGAAGCCCCGCTGCCAGGGGAATGCCGATTACATTGTAAAAGAAAGCCCAAAACAAATTCTCGT
>JAZUJC010000242.1:0-7673 GCA_045642625.1 Lachnospiraceae bacterium | reverse complement strand
GAGCCCAGTCGATACAAATCTCTGAAGGAATGAAGTTTAAGTCAACATAGGGAATATCCAGTTCTTCAGCAAACAGGGCCACACCGTTATGGCTCTTCATATCCCAGTTTACCGTACTGGGCACACTGTAAAGCACCAGGACAGCACCCTGCTCTTCGCAAAACTCCTTCATCTCTTTAACATACTTCTTGTTGCTTTTTAAAATCTTTCCTATCTCGGCTGAATCGACCATATAACCTTCCGACGAGGTAGGAAGAATCGTGGTATCGTATCTGTAGCCTTTGTTACGTATATCCTTTTCGCAAAGCTCCATGGTTTCGGCTATATCCATTGATTTCCATCTGTCATGGTAGGTAAACACGGTAAATATATTGCTGAGCTTATGCAGCACCTCATCCTGCTTCTTGGAGCTTCTGTACAGGGTGTTTGCTTCCAAAAGAACAATCTTAGGCGACTGATTTTCAAAGGATTTTTTCAAAAATTCTTCCGAGTAAAAGAGCTTTTGAGCCGGTGTGCCGCAACAGTAAGAAGTGATACCGTAATTTTCCCAAAGCTGCATGGGAATAAATGAGGAATAAGTAACACTGTCTCCAAGCACCAGTACATCAATAGTCTGTTCAGGCTCAGCCAACACCGCGTAAGCACGCTGGTCTATGGGGCCCGCAGTCTTTGAATCGCTTACCGGGCACATAATACGTGAACAAACGGCAAGCAGCACCGCCAGCCCTGCAAAAAACAATATGCACTTGGTCAGGTTAATCAAAAAACCGCGCATCAATCAAAACTCCTAGTACTGAGCATATAAAGGATCTACCTGGGCATATCCAAAACCGTATGCACCAAAAATTACTATAAATATAATCAACAAATACAAAACTGTCCAACGGACAACTATATTGGTATCAGCAAGCTTTTGACGAATATTAATTTTCATTTCGTTCAGTATGCTGACGGTAAGCACAATAAGAATTGTTACTCCGACAATAAAGAAATCCTTGCCGTCCACCATAACCGCATCCAGCTTTTCAACCGGTACATAGACAAAAGAAAAGTCGGTAAACATTCGTTTAAGCATTGCCAGCGCATGGTTAAGACCGCTTGACCTGAAAATCAGCTCACCGATTACCACCAACACCGAAGTTCTTATAATCTGCATCAACTTGTAAGCCTTCCACTCGCTGTTGATGTGAAGCTTGGCGTTCATCTTCCTGACAACAGGATTAATCAGGCTTCCTATCAATATGAACACAAAGTGATATAGTCCAAAGAATATAAAATTCCAACCTGCTCCGTGCCAAAGTCCGTTACTGATCCAAACAGCAAACAAAGCAATACTTCCGGCCAGTAAGGGTCCATAGTGATTACCCATTTTCTTTCTGGCTGAAGAAGTCAGCTTTTTCATGCGCTTGGATGTGGTAACCGGGTAAAATAAGTAATCCTTGAACCATGTACCAAGCGAAATATGCCATCTGGTCCAAAACTCGGAAATGTTCTTTGAAAAGAACGGGTGATTAAAGTTCTCGGGTAGGGTAATCCCGAAGATTTCGGCAGTACCGATTACCGCATCCATCGAACCGGAAAAATCCATATAAAGCTGTACGGTATACGCAATGGCGGAAAGCGCTATAACGCCGCCGTTATATTCCTGATAGTTGGTAAATATTTCTTCTACAAAAGGGTTAAGCCTGTCGGCAACAACAATTTTCTTTAACATACCGTACAAGAATCTTTGACAGCCAAAGGTCAGGTTTCTGTAGGTAATGGGCTTTATATTCCAAAGCTGGTCCGCCGTCTGGTCGTATCGACAAATAGGGCCTTCAACAATCTGCGGGAAAAAGCTGATAAACAGGGCAAGCCTCATAAAATTGCCGTCTGCTTCGATTTTTCCGTAGTAAACATCCAGTATGTAGGACAGTGCCTGAAGGGTAAAAAAGGAAATACCGATAGGCAGGAAAAACCTAGGAATTGCGAACCGGAAAGATACATTCACAGCCCCCAGCAGTGAATTGATGTTTACAGCAAAGAAGCCCGTATACTTTAAAACAAGCAAAAAGCCGATGTGGAGGCAAACCGCCAAAGTCACGATTCGGCGCTGCTTTACCGCATACAATTCCTTAAGAGCCTTCTTCTCTTCTTTTTCCAGACCCTCCTGCTTTGCCTTTAATTCTTTCTTTTTACCTGCCAGCCACATTCCGAAATAATACATGGAAGCTGTGGTCAGCCAAAGATACGCCACCAAAAAAGCACTTATCAGGAAAAAGAAAATGTAGCTGCAAATCAGAAGACAGTACTTCTTGGCTTTTTTAGGGGTGAACGTATACGCAAGCAGGCTCAATGGCAAAAAGGCCACCAGATAAGCCACCGAAAAGAATGATGTCAATTCAACAAATTTCCCCTTAAATAGGAAGTTCACAAGTGACATAGATTAGTCCTCTTGTAAACGGGTAATCATGTTCATTATTTTTTCAGCTGAGTTAAAGTTATCGGGAACAATTTCAACTGCAGGAATTGATATATCAAATTCCTCTTCAAGCTCTGCGATTAACGCAATCAGTGAAAGTGAATCCAGATGATGGTCATCAATCAGGGTTTCACAGTTTTCATAATCCACATCAGGTTTAATGTCTTCAAGAATTTCTAATAATTTGTCCATACTCATTCTCCGTTTAATTATATTTTGGTGTATTAAAATGTCTTGTTTCATAGGATTCTCTGACGCACAAATAAGCATCCGAATCGGTTTTTAAATATATTGCAGGTAAATCACGGCTAAGAAACAGCGATATACCCTCAGTCATACAGTAAGCTCCGGTGTTTTCGAAACATATTGTGTCTCTTAATTCAATCTTAGGGAACCCGGCCTGTTTAACCACTATGTCATTCATGGAGCAAAGAGAACCGCATACAATCCATTCATCCTCAATATCCATGTCCTTTTTGCCCACTATGTAAAAGGAAGGCAGCTTCATGGCCATATACTGACCGTAATAAGTGAGCTGATGCATTCCTCCATCAATAAGTGCGTAATTTAAGCCCTTATTTCTTTTGATATCAACAATATGAGTGTAATACCTGCCGCAGGAAGCCACCATGCTTCGGCCGATTTCAAGGATAATCCTGGCCTTGTAATTCATACCGTCGATAAGCTCCGAAAAGCCTGAAAACAGCTCGGCCTCATCGGTTTTATCCGAGTCAAAATACGATACAGGAAAGCCTGTTCCATATTCAAGCTCCGAGGCTTCAAAGCCATATTCCGAGGCAAGCTTTAATAAAAAGGCATCCAGCATTTCTATTTCGCGCTTATACTTTTTAAGAGATGTTTTCTGAGTGCCGGAGAAAAACTGAATACCCACAATTTCGATATTCTGATACTCTGACCTCTTTGAAATAATATCCTCAATCTGATCTTCGTCCATTCCAAACTGACTGTCATTGGTAAGGCGCAAAAGAACCTTGAGCTTTCTGTTATATTTATTGCTAAGCCCGCTTATTAGGCGATACTGCTCCATAGACTCAGCCGTGAAAATCCCATCAAAAGAAGGGTCTGCCACATAGCCCTCAATTACAGAAGGTGTTTTATAAACCCCGGAAATAACCATCTTTTCGGTAGGAACCTCCAGGTCGCGGCAAATTTCAGCCTCACCGGGAGAACAGATTTCAAATCGTTCAACATCATCAATAATTTCCCGGGTCACAAAGGTATTGGCCTTAACCGCATAACAAAGCTCCACCTTTTCGGGAAGGCTTTGCCTGATATGCTGTATTCTGTTTTTTAACTCACATATATCAAACACATAATATGCGTTTTCATTGACATTCAGCAGCTGCTCAAATGTATAGGTCAATTATTTGCCCTCAATTTCTTCCATAGTTCTCTTACGATCGGTTTTGCCGTTCTTGGTAAGATATATATTCTCAATCTGTCTTATATAACCGGGTACCATAAACACCGGAAGCTTACTGCTAAGCTCCTGATGCAGATCCTTCTTTTCTATGGTGCCGACATAATAGGCTTTAAGCCTTGATTTCTTTTCATCATATACACAGAAGCACCTCTCAACCCCGTCCACAAGACCGATTGCATGCTCGATTTCCTCAAGCTCAATGCGGTGGCCAAGATGCTTTATCTGGTTGTCCACGCGACCGTGGAACATAAACTCACCGGCCTCATTGAAGCTTCCTATATCGCCGGTTTTGTAAACAAGCTCAGGGTACATTGTATTGCAGGGATTTTGTACAAACCTTGCTGCAGACTGCTCGGGCATATTGTAATAGCCAAGAGCCAGCGCAGTACCCCGCACCACAATTTCACCGGTAGCTCCGGGCTCCTTAACACAGTTCCCCTCACTGTCTATAAGGAACACATCCTCATTGGGAAAGGCTTTTCCAATGGGAATACCGTTTTCATAGTTTCTGTCTCTGTCCAAAATATGATAAGTGCAGTTACAGGTAATCTCCGTAGGACCGTAGAGATTAACATACATTGCATCAGGCACGCTCTTAAGCCACTCCATCAGGTGCTTATAGGGCATTGTCTCACCGCTGAAAAGCACCTTTTTAAGATGCTCAGGGTGTCTGTAATCCCAGCCGTGGAACGTACTGATAAGACAAAGAGCCGACACCGCCCAAATCATTGTGGTGATATTGTTGTCGCACAGATAATCCACCAGCTTAACAGGTGCCGAGAAAAGCTCCTTTGGTACAATTACCAAAGTGGCTCCCACCTTTATTGCCGAATAAATATCCTTTACCGAAACATCAAAGTCGAAGGGGGCCTGATTGGCAATAATATCATCCCCGGTTATATCGAAAATGTCGGTAAAGCATTCAATGAAATCAACTACACTTCTATGCGCCACCACAATTCCCTTTGGAACGCCGGTGGAGCCCGATGTAAAATTAACATATAAAGGATTGGTGTCAACCATCTTATCCCTTACTGCCTGCAGACCGGCCTCATCAACAGAGGCTGTTTTCAGTTCGTCAATCTTCAATATTCTGATATCCGAAAAAGAAGCAGCTGCCTGATCGTAGTGCTCCGAATCGGTAATAATAACCTTAAGCTTTAATGTATCGCAAATCTGATTTAATCGACTTTCGGGAAGCCCGGGATTTAAAAGTGAATAGAAAGCACCTGCATAAACAGTACCAAAGAAAGAAGCAAGGGCATCAATCCCCTTCTCCATAAACACACCCACCGGCTCCTTTTGGCTGACTTCTTTTAAAAGAGCCGAACCCAAGGCCTTACTAATCTCTAAAATACCCTTATATGTAACTGATTTATCACTCTCAATAACGGCGATTTTATCGGAATATAATGCTGCACTTTTCTCCAAATACTCCAGAACGTTTCTAGCCATAATCCCCTCGCTATTTTGTATTCTCTACTTCAATAATTGCATAAATCTCTAATCTATATCCTACTTTATATCAGCTTTCTTTTCAAGTTATATATGCTGTTGCGCAACTTTTTGTCCATAGTTATATTTTTTTGCCTGAAATCTTGTATAAAACAACGAAAAAAATACCCTTTTTACCGATGCACGGCAAAAAGGGTATGCACCTGCTTTAAGTTAATTCCAAGCCATATTTTATATATAACGCTTGATTTGCTTAAAAGGAAAATATAATGCTGCAAAAATAGCTATGTTGGCTGCATATTCAAGTGCCAGGCCGGGCAGCTGGGCAAGGCCTGCAATAAACCCACCGTAAAGCACACAGCCGGTCAGGGTGTAGCCCACCAGGGGAATGAGAGTTGAAACGCCAAAGGCTATCAAAGCTTTTACATACTCGTTTTTAATCGGAAGCTTAAGCAGCAGGAAAAACACCAAAGGCATTAAGCTCTTAATAACCAGTGTAGGAAGTGTGTAAACAGGATAGGAAGTAAGATCGGCCAGTGCCGAGCCTATGCCCCCCACCGCAATTCCGTAGGGTAAGGGTAAAATAAGGCATCCCAAAAGAATAATACTGTTTCCCACATTGAAATAGCCAAGGGGAATGGGAATCTGTCCAAATCTTGTAATTACAAAGGTAAGTGCCATAAAAACTGCTGTAAGGCACAGGGTTTTGGTTTTACTCATGGATTCATTTCTTTGTTTTGCATTGCTCATTGTTCTTTTCTCCTAACATTTCAGCCTCCCTCATTAGCTATAAAAATTATAACCGGCACATACTTCCAACACAAATACTTAGAAGTTGTAACCGGTTATAAGGAAATGTTATACCACTATCCAAACACCACATCCAGAACCATCATTAGTACAAATCCTATGGAAAAAGCAACTACTCCCACATTCGAGTGCTCCCCTTCAGACATTTCCGGTATGAGTTCTTCCACCACAACATAGAGCATAGCCCCTGCTGCGAAGCTTAGAAAATATGGGAGAATCGGAGTGAAAACATCGGCCATAAGAAGAACCGCAACTGTACTCAAGGGTTCAACCGCTCCGGACAATGCTCCTAAGATAAACGCCTTCCGCTTATCAATCCCATCGTTGTGGAGCGGTATCGAAAGAATGGCTCCCTCCGGAAAATTTTGTATGGCAATTCCTACCGCAAGAGCCATGGCGGCCCCATAGGTTATTCCTGCATTTTCCACCCTCATAGCAGCAAAGATTACACCTACAGCCATACCTTCCGGAATATTGTGAATCGTTACGGCAAGCAGCAGCATTGCATTTTTTGAAATACCGCTCCTCACTCCTTCCGGCCTGTCACTGTTCATGTGAAGATGCGGCACCAGACCATCTATTAATAGCAGGAACCCGATTCCCAAAAGGAATCCAACCGCAGCAGGAACAAAAGAAAATCTTCCCATAGCATGGGACTGTTCCATAGACGGTATAAGCAGGCTCCACACCGAAGCCGCCACCATAACCCCGGCCGCAAAACCGGTCAGAATTTTATCCACAGTCTTTTTGATATTCTTAATAAGAAATACACAGGCCGATCCAAGTACAGTTCCCAAAAACGGAATTACAATTCCTATCCACATTTTCCACACCTCACGATAATCTTTTATTCAGTGATTCCATCTCCCCTTATACCATCATAGTGACGTTTTACGTTGCCCACAATTACAGCATTTTGAAGAAGCGAAACAGCCTATACAGGCTCTTCCCTTTTTCTTTTCTTTAATAACAAATGCAAAAGAAAAGAATTCATTTTATCCTCACCTCTATTACTAATATAGAAAACGATTAAAGTATCATCAGTATTTACATACAAATCCGGCATGGTTTTGCACATTTAATTTGAGTTAGTCTCGTGAAACTACGTTTAGAATACTCTTACTATTTTCTCCTGTCAACAGTTTTTGTTGACTGTAAAAACAAGAAATAATCATTTCATACCATAACACAATAGTCCAATCATTTAGTGAACTATAATAATAGAAACCTTGCTTGCAAGGGAGGCATGTATTATATGGTAATACCGGATTGTACATCATCCATCTAACAAAAGTGGCCGCTGGTTTTCGGGCCCCCCACTTTTGTTAGAAAATCTAACACTTATCTAACAGCAACCCTGGATTTGCGAGGTATTTTACTAGGAAATGCGAACACTCACAATCGTTAGAAATCCAGTAAAATCAAGGGTTTTAGGGCGATGAAAGGCAAGCAAAGGCGAACGCGGACTATCAAGTCGGATCGTAGCCATGTCGTTCTGTGAGC
>JAZUJC010000241.1:0-7820 GCA_045642625.1 Lachnospiraceae bacterium | reverse complement strand
AGCATTAATTATTGTCGGCATATTCATTTATCAAATAATTGATTGGAGGTTATTCTATAATGGGATTGAAGAAGTTACACAAAATCAAATTCGATGAAAAGTTTACAGTCAGAGTTTTATTGACTGACACACAATGGCAGGCCTTCACACAGCTTGACCAGTTGTATAGAAGATGGATAGCAGCACCTGAAGATGAATTCAAAGGCGGAGCTTATACATCATTGCGTCATTTTTCAATTGTTAATTTGCATATTAATCCATCAATAATAAGCTGCATGGAATACCGGGCAGAAAAGGATCTTCACCACATCAATGAAGATTAGAAAACAAAATCCTGCACCTTCATCGGTCACAGAAGTTTGCGAGTGCAGGACCTTAAACGGATTGGATTGTCGGAATTGTCAATTTGATGGACAAATATGCACAGATTATAATATGCAGCCGTACAGGCAGAAATATCAAAAATACGTCAATGGAGGACACAATAATGATTTTAAAAGGCAAGCTTATCAAAGCAAAACGTGAAGTAAAGGAATTCAAGAACGGAAACAAGTCAGAGGAAAAGTTTTTTATCACACTTGCAGAAGTTGATATTCCTGAAAAGAAGATGGCAGAACTTAAGGAAGCATTCAAGGATTCCGGCAAGAAGTTTACACCCGACTGGATTAATGAGTTTGAAGGTTTTGTAAACCTTGCAACAAAATTTGACCTTCCGGCAAGACTTCTGGACAATACTGAAGTTGCTTCACTTGAGGATGCTATTACAGACGGCCTTAAGTGGTTAGGCGCTGAAGTTAAGGTATCAATCAACGTAAAAGAAGGCGCTTTGTACCCCAATTCAATTCTTTTCCTTTCTGAAGGTACTGCAATCAATGCTTTTGCAGAGTTTGACGAAGATGAAGAAGAATGATATAAATTAATTAGCAGCCATTGCGCTGCACCCCGACATTCCCCAATCCAGAAGGCGCATGATTGAAAAGTCATGCGTCTTTTGTTATATTCAAATTGAAAACACAAACCAACACCACAAGGAGGATATAAAATGGAAATCGCTGACGTATTATCAATCATAGGGAGCTATGGCTTTCCGATTTGTTGCTGCATTTATTTAATATGGAATCATAGGCAGGAAAGTGAAAAGACTGCTGAAGAAATGGAAAAGCTCCGCAAGACCGTTGAAAACAACACAATAGTTATGACAAAGTTATGTGCAAAATTAGGAGTTGATGCAGATGTTACGGAATAACATAGTAGAGCTTGCACAGACCTTTGTCGGAACAAAATCAAATAATAATGATGTTATTTTTAATACCGATTATTACGGCAGACATGTTAAAGGCGCATCATATGCATGGTGCTGCACTTTTGTTTGGGATATATTCCGCATGTGCAATGCTTCAGAATATTTCTATGAC
The DNA here is from genome assembly GCA_045642625.1 of Lachnospiraceae bacterium. Classification (GTDB taxonomy): domain Bacteria; phylum Bacillota; class Clostridia; order Lachnospirales; family Lachnospiraceae; genus UBA1258. The sequence continues at coordinate 6,405 of JAZUJC010000241.1, read as the reverse complement.
GGAAAACGGTGCGCAGGCTGCACCACACTTTTAAACCATTACAAAGCTAAATACCCGCAAAGGGTATCCATAAACATTCACGACTGTATGCCCGGAGATCTGGTGTTTTACCAATTCGATTCCGATCTGTACGCAGACCACGTAGGTATTTTTAAAAAACGCATAAACGATAAACAGTTTATCGCAATCGAAGGGAACACAAGCACCGGCTCCGGTTCGCAGACAGCCGGCGGAGTAGTTGCAGAAAAGACAAGAAAATTATCGCAAGTGATGGCTTTTGTTCATATTAAATATGATGATGATAACGGTAACGGCTTCCCGGTTCCTGAACGCAAACTTAAAAAGACATGGCCACGGCTGCAAGGGGAAGATGTTAAATGGCTGCAATGGCAATTATGTCAGGCAGGCATCGTTTTGGAAATTGATGGCATTTTCGGACCTGACACAGAAAAAGCCGTTCGATGCTATCAGGCCATGAATGAACCCTTGGAAATTGATGGCATAGTCGGACCGCTGACATTGGCAAGATTAAAGGAGGTATTATAATAATGAAGATTTACACATGGTCAGGCTTTTCCAAAAGAAGAAATTCAACGAAACAGCCAAACATTGCAAGCGCAACGGAAGTTGTTGTTGTTTTAAAGGAAGATACAAATATCGAAAATCCTTCCTTTATATTAACCAGTGCTTCCAAACCTACCATTGATTATATAAAAGCGTTTGATGAATATTATTTTGTATCAAACATTACATGCTTAACACATTCCCAGTGGCAGATTGATTGCGAAATGGATCCGATGGCAACATTCAAAAGTGACATTCTGGCATCAAGTCAGTTTGTATCAAGAAGCACATCAAACTATAATACTATGCTTCCTGATCCGATGGTCAGCATCAAAAACAGCGAAACCATAACAGAAAACGTCACAAGTGTTGCAACCTTATTTAATGAAAACGGATTATACATTATTTCCGTATTAAATAATAAAGGTTCAGGCGCAGGCTTCTGTACTTATTATTTAATGACACAGGGTGAGCTTGTAAAGCTTGCGCAATATTGTAATGCCAATCTGGCTGATTCCGGAAGCATTACTGACATTGTTCAATGGCTGCAGGCTACATTCCTAAAAACAGCCGATGCAATTATTGACTGCAAATGGATGCCATTATCAGCAACAGCAATAACAGGTTTATCAGGGTTATCGGTAGAAACTTTATATGTTGGTAAAGATGAAGTTACAGGCGTTACAGGATGGCGCTTTACTGATACGGTTATCAAGTCAGCAACTTATACTTTAACACCTTCCTATACATATAATGACTTCAGACTGGGAGAACCTTACACCAAAGCATTTTTATTTATTCCCTTTTATGGTGTTTACCGTTTCAATGCTTTGGACTTTCCTACTACTATAAGCCTTCAGTTTGATTTAGACCTTGCTACCGGTGACATGACTGTATACTTAAGTAATGGTACAAAACTTATAACTACATTAAATTATAATATTGCAGTTAATTCCCCGGTTGGAAAAGTCGGCAATGATGCAGGCGGTGTTATTTCTTCAACTTTAGGAACTGCGGGCGGTGTTGTTGCTGCCATTGCTTCAAAAGGTGCTACGGCTGTTGCTTCAGGCATTTCAGCATCAGCAAGTGCTATTAATGGTATAAGCTCCGCTTTGTCAATATCACCTTCAATTAAAGGAAGTCTTGCAGGCCGTTCAATGGCTGCCGATGGTTTAGACATTCATTTGATTTTAATATGTAACGACACAACGGATCCTGCAAACTTAACCCAGATTGTCGGAAGGCCTTTAATGGTATATCAGTCATTGTCGGCATTAACAGGTTATTGCCAATGTCAGGATGCTTCAATCGATATAGCAGGCTTTGCCGGGGAACGTGATGCTATCAATTCTTTCCTTAATGGCGGTTTTTATATCGAATAATTGACGAATTAAATTAAATATGTTATTTATTAATTAAGGGCGGATGCGCATAAGCCGAACGTCAACTGCGGAATGCAGACGGCTGGTTTGACGAACCAACAAGCGACCGCCCTATTATCATAGGATGGAGGATGTTAAAATGAAACTTAATGAAATCTTAGCTTTGGCGAAACAAGGCTACAAGCCTTCTGATATTAAAGAACTGATTGCTCTTGCAGAAGATGAAGGCGAAAGCACACCGGAAACAAAAGGTGAACCTGAAGCCCCGGCAGAAGAACCTGCGGAAGAATCCGAACAGGAGAATGAACCGGACAAGCCACAAGACAAGGTTGAAGAACCGAAGCTTGATTATAAAAAGATGTATGAGGAACAGCAAAAGCAAATTGAAAAGCTTCAGCAGACCATCTTACATCAGGACCATTCCGGCAAAGAAGAAAAGCCGGATGTAGACAAAATTTTAGATTCATTATTTGAATAGGAGGAAAAAGAAATGGCAAGACGTTATAACCCCAAAGACGCATATGCATTAATCAATGCTCTTGCAGAAGAAATCACCGGTCAGCAGGCTTCTGTTCAGGCCGTTGACACATCAACCTTTGTTTCCGTTGGCGAAACAATTTTACAAAACACAACCGAAAACATTCTCAATGCAATCACCAGACTTGCAGGCCGTAGAATGGCAGACGTAAGACCTTACAAATCACAGTTTGTAAAGCTTCGTGCAGAGAATTCCGGCATTTATTCAAACATCAAAGGAACCATCAATTATTACGCACAGCCTGCACTTGCAGACGGTTCCGATAACACAGACCTTTTCACAAACCTTGCAGCAGGTTTTGACAATGGAAAGAATCCTACAAACCTTGGTGTTGACCAGTCAACCGCTTCCATGTGGGAACAGCATCCCGCTATGGTTGCAGAACTTTGGTTTGCAGGTTCTTCAACATGGCAGGACTGCATCACAAGATATGAAGATCAGTTACAGAGCGCATTCAAAGATGAACAGTCATTCATGGAATTCTGGAGTGGTGTTATCACTGAAAAACAGAATGACATTGAAACACAGAAGGAAGCTTTTGACCGTATGGCAGTTTTAAACTACATTGCAGGTATCATTGATATGGATTCCGATATGCCCGGTTCACAGATTAATATGACATCTTTGTTCAACACAACTTTCGGAACAACCTACACAACCGCACAGCTTCTTTCAACATACCTTACAGAGTTTTCAACATTCCTTGCTGAAACTATCAAGAATGTTTCCGGATACCTTGAGGACAGAAGCGCAAATTATCATTGGTCAATTCCCAAAACTGTTGGAGCAAACACCTACTATGTTTTAAGACATACACCCAAAGCAAATCAGAAATTCTTAATGCTTGAATCCTTCTGGAATGCTGTTGAAGCACGTGTTAAGCCTGCAATCTTCAATGACCAGTATTTATCATATGGAAACTTTATTCCTGTTAAGTATTGGCAGAATGAAAACAACGTAGCAGCTATTGACGTTACACCCGCAATCCCTGACACATCTGATCCGACAGAACAGACTGCAGGTGATGAAGTTGAACTTTCTTATGTACTTGGTGTTATCTTTGATGAAAAGGCTCTTGTTACTGATTATCAGCTTGAAGATACAGCAACAACACCTTTGGAAGCTCGTAAGCATTATCGTAACACATGGATGACTTTCAGACGTAACGCAATTAACAACTTCTCACACAAGGGCGTTGTTTTCTACATGGCTGATCCTGTTACACCTTGATAATTTTTAATAATGAAGGGGAGTCAATCGGCTCCCCTATTTTAAATAAGGAGGAAAAACAAATGATTAACCCCGAACTTAAGAACAAACTTGTTCCTTGGCAGGAGCAGGGAAGATGGTACAGAATCTTTTTAGAGTCTGACGGTACTGACATCACATTCACCGAAGGCGAATATGGTGCGCAGGGAAACATTGTTACAGATGATAATGTTTTTGCTTTTGAAGAAGGTTTTCACGTGCTGGATGTCAAGTTTGATGTCAACAATGACACCGGAACAGAAAAATGGTGGCAGCATCGCACACGCTTTTATGCAAATGGTGTTTCCGGTGTTGAACTTCCTGCAGCAGATAATTTTGATTATCTTACAATGTATGTATTCGGCTATTATGATTAATAAGGAGGTGTTTTAATGTACACGCCTTTAAACTATGGCCAGATAACGGCAGCGGATTCCGCTTTCATTCCGTCAATGGTCAAAAACAGAAACAATAAAACATATGCGTTCTGGGAAAGAGCATTCTTTCAGCGAGCTTGCAGCACATTAAAAATCGGCGTTCCGACAATATGGGGAGGAAATACAAAGGACTTCCTTTATTATTGTCTTTTCCGTTTTGGTTATGTGCCTGTATTCGAAACACCCGAAACAGGAACCGTATTTACACCGGCAGATTTAACCGGGTACGATTTTTACTATCAGCCGACAAATGCAATCATTGCAAATCCCGCTTTAAGGAATTCCTTAAACCTTAAAATAGGCGAGGAATGCGAGTTACTAAAGCTTACCCCCGATTATATGGGCGTGTGGGATATAATCGCATATTATGCAGAAAAGATGTCAATAATGGATAATTCTATTAATATTTCTATTATTAATAGTAAGATGGCATATTTGCTTTTTGCAAAGAATAAGGCTGCAGCGGAAACCATAAAGAAAGCTTTTGATAAAATCAATCGTGGCGAACCCGGTGTTGTTCTTGACCAGAAACTTGCAAACGATCCCGCAACAAAAGCGGAGCCTTGGCAATTTCTTGAACGTACCAACATCAAGAATTCATATATAACGACAGACCTTTTGATGGACTATCACACGATTATGAATGACTTTGATACTGAAATCGGCATACCGGTATTGCCGTATCAGAAGAAAGAAAGAATGGTTACTTCGGAAGCTGAAAGCAAAATAATGGATGCTACATCCAGAAGTGTTGTCTGGTATGAAACACTTAAAGAATCCATGGAAAAGGTTAATAAGAGGTTCCCGGAACTTAAGCTTACTGTTGAACTTCGCCATGATCCTGAAGAAGCTTCAGAAGCAAAGGAGGTGCAGGAAGATGGCATTCGCTAAATTTACTTTGGTTGGCTTCTATAATTATATGGAAGATAATGGCACACCGCTTTTTGCAGGCCTTACGGTTCCGACAGGGATTGATAAGGACGTTCTTGTTAAGAATATTCTTATTAAGGGCGGAGAGTTTGAACCCTTGTATGCTAATCCTGAATTCATGGCGACCGTTATTACAAACTGGTCTGCTAAATGGTCCAGAACAATGCAAAAATGGGTTGATGCTTTCAATATTAAATATGATCCGCTTTATAACTATGACCGTATTGAAGAATATGACGATGAAAGAAACAGTCAGGCCAACACCAAAAGCCTGACGGAAGATATTTCACATGGTGAAAGCTCCGGAAGCTCTACCAATACCAGAAGCGCTTTTGATTCTGACCAGTATGAACCGCATGACAAGAATGATACCGGCAATGAAACCGATACAAGCGCACAGGGTTCTGTTAATGCAGACACAACCGGGAAAGAAACCATGAAACACCGGGCGCATTTATATGGTAATATCGGCGTGACTACTTCACAGCAAATGCTGCAGTCTGAACTTGATATTGCTGAATGGAATATTTATGAACACATTACAGACTTGTTCTTGGAAGAACTTGTTCTGATGATTTATTAAGGAGGAAAAATAATGGCACACTTCAATTATCCTTATACGGATTTTCATGAAATGAATCTGGACTGGGTTATTGCCCAGATTAAGAAATTGCATTCTGACTGGGATGATTTTAAGGTTTTGAATGCTATCACTTATGCCGGTACATGGGATATTTCAAAAGCTTATAAATTATGGTCTTTTGTCGATGATGGAAACGGTATGGGTTATCTTTCAATCAAGCCTGTTCCTGCGGGCATTTTGCTTGATAATGAGGACTATTGGCGATTAGTGGCAAATTATTCAGTTATATTTGCAGACTTCCAGAATAGACTTGTTGATGTTGAAAACAAAGCAATCGCTTACTATGTAATGCCTGAATACTTCGGCGCTGTTGGTGATGGCATTGCAGATGATACACAAGCATTTATTGATTCTATTGCAACAGGAAAAAAGATAGTTTGTAAAAATGGCGCATCTTACAGATTAACAAATAGTATTGCCGTTAATTACCTTAATGGTAATAATTCAAATATCATATTGGATTTTGACGGTGAGAGCGGTATCAGTGTTGCAGAATATATTGGAAATATTGAAATATTATCATCACATAACATCCGTTTTGTTGTTTCTGTTTCAGATACAAATAAAAATACATGTATTGAAAATTGTTATATACATGACATTTCAAATACTGTTGATGGCGAATGCGCTGCAATTCTTATTAATAAAATAACAAACACTGAT
>JAZUJC010000240.1:0-5054 GCA_045642625.1 Lachnospiraceae bacterium | reverse complement strand
TTGTTGCTAAAGAATATGGACAATAATGCTTTAATCGTTGTCCAGTGCCTCAAGACCTCTTGCATTGGCTACCTTCTGAGCTTTGATATTCTTAACAAGAGATGAGAATACAACAAAGCTTAACAGGGTAAGTACGCAGGCATAAACGGGAAGAACATTCCATGCCTTTGTTGCCTTGAAGAGAAGTCCCAAAAGGATAGGTGTAACGGTTTGAGCCGACATACTTGCCGCATAGTAAAATCCGGTGAATTTACCGATTTTCTTTGAAGAGCAAAGCTCAACAACCATAGGGAAGGAACAGTTGTGAACAAGTGCCATACCGTAACCCTTAATAACCCATACGACAAGCAAAAGCTTGGGGAATACCTGATAGGTGGCTCCGTCTTTGGCATTTACAACCGATTCGGGAGACTTTCCGATGAAGCACATAAATAACAGTGCCACAAATGTAACGGCAAGTCCGATTGAAACAGTCCATTTTCTTCCGATTTTGTCAGCAATAATTCCGGCTGTAGCAAAGCCTGCAACGGAAGCAACGCCGCCGATAATAATAAGAAGGCTGGTGTTTGATGAGGATGATTCAAGGAAGTAGATTACGTAGTTGCCGATGTAGGTGCCGATTGCATTATCGGACATAAACCAGAGGAACTCTGCACCGAGAATGGCAAAAAGCATAGCCTTGTTGGCTTTGCTCATGGGCTTGTCATCGTCGATGGGTGTTTCGACACTGGCAAGGCGTTCGCCTTCTTCCATTTCGTCTTTAAGCTCTTCTGCAAGCTTGTTCTCCTTAATGGTAAAGAAAAGAACCAATGCGGAAATAACCATAAGTATTGAAGCTATTGCGAAGGGGATTTCTATTATTTTAAGCTTTCCGAAATTGTTGGAGCCTTCGGTAAGATAACTGCTGAGGGGCAGGAAAATACCCAATACTGTAGCTGCAGCACCGCCGAAGTAACCCATAATATTGATAATGCCGTTTGCCTTGGCTCTGAGGGGCTTGGGGGTGATGTCAGGCATCAGTGCCACTGCAGGGTTTCTGTACATCATCATAAACATAAGCACGATTGCCATCATTGCAATCATTCCTGCGATGTTGTTGCTGTGATAGAATATGGGGATAAAAGGAAAAGCAATTGCGGCAACGAAGGTACCTACAAGAATGTAGGGCATTCTTTTTCCGATAGGAGTCTTTGTTTTGTCTGAAAGGCTTCCGAATATGGGCAAAAGAATCAGTGCGGCAAGGTTGTCACAGGCCATTATTATTCCCACCAGCCACTGGACGTTAAGCAAATCGTCACTGCTTAAGGCTCCGCTGCTGTTAACCTTTTTAGCGATAATTTCGGTCAAAAAGGTAGGGCACCAGGAGTCATAAACCTGCCATAACAACAGAATGCCAAAGAAGGCGAAACCGATGAGGGCGGTACGCTTGCCGTTAAGCTTAAGCCCTGTAGAGGTTTTTTTGTTTTTCATGGAAAAAATCTCCCTTGCTATATAGTTTTTGTTCAAAATTATTATAATAATTCATCGGCAAAAACTCAACACAGGGGGAAGATTCTTTTGCCTTAAGAGTGCTCACGGATGCGAATAAGCGCATCGATCATTAATGTGATATAATATGTTAGAATCAATTGAAGAGAATATATTGGGGGCAGTTATGCTAAGGAATAATCAGGGAATAATTCGATTTATAGCTGCATTTATAATAGTATTTTGTCATCTTCCGTGGGTAGTACCCAACACAGACAGTATATTTTTGTATTTGTGCCTTTGCGGATATTTGGCGGTAGGAGTTTTCTTCTTTTTTTCGGGATATAATCTTGTGTACGGTTATATGGAAAAAGAAGATTATTTAAAAGGATTTATATATAAGAAAACCGTTAAGGTTCTTTTGCCCTACATTGTTGCCTGCAGTATTACATATGCCTGGCTTCTTTTGACTCATGTTGTTTTGCCTAATGAAATATCTTTTATGAGCTTTGTGGGCAATAACGGGTTTTTGTGGTATATGCCTGCGGTCTTTTTGCTGTATATAGTCTTTTGGGTTATTTTCGGGCTGTTCGGGATGGCAGTAAAGAACAGGAAATATGCATTAATTATTCCCGTTATATTGACGTTTTTTGCTTACGGGTTTGGCTGGAAAGTTATCGGAGGCCGAATGGATTTGCCCATTACCGCCAACGACTGTTTCCCTCTTTGCCTGATGGCCGGAATGCTGTTTCCGATTTTTGAAGATAAGCTTAAAACTTTCTTTGTTAAATTCAGATGGCCGGTTGTTTTTGTGTCATTCCTTGGATTTTTTGTAATTCACACCAGATATACAAAGGTATCGGTGGGGCCTTTTAACTACCTTGAATACACCTCTCCGTTATTCTTTACGGTAATGCTGGTATTTCTTTTCTGTTTTGAAAACAGGATTGAGAATAAAAGCCTTATTTGGCTCAGCGGATTAACGACGGAGGTTTATCTTTATCATTATTTCGCTATGAGAGTTTTCAGAAATCACAGATTCTGGATGGAAAAAGAAGGGCTGTTTGTATTATTGTATGTTGTACTGTTAGTAATCGTAAGCTTTTGCGCAAATCGATTGTTTGGAGTTATTAAACGAAAAATATTGAAATAGGCTAAAAGGGCGCTTCTTTGAATAAAAGGAGCGTCCCCTATTGCATATATGGTCAGCAACCTTTAAAATATATTGAATAATTTGTTTATCCGAATCGGTCTGTTCCGATGACGGTAATGGAAAGTGAGAAAGTTATGGCAGATGAAATCTTAACTTCTCTTCTTAACGAAGCAGAAGAAAACACAAACTTTATCTACAATTTTATTAAGGAAGATATTGCCAAAGACGGTCAGTTTGAAGGTAAAACGGTTCACACACGTTTTCCTCCGGAACCCAACGGTTATTTACATATAGGACACTGTAAAGCACTTTGCATCGACTTTGGTATGGCTGAAAGATTTGGCGGTATTTGTAACCTTCGTATGGATGATACAAATCCCGCAAAAGAAGATACCGAGTATGTTGAAGCAATCCAGCAGGATATTCACTGGCTTGGATTTGATTGGGGCGATAGATTTTTCTATGGTTCGGATTATTTTGAAAAAGACTATGAATATGCGATTGAGCTTATAAAGAAGGGCCTGGCTTATGTATGTGAGCTCACTCCCGAAGAATTTAAGGCTAATCGTGGTGATACATCCACTCCCGCAACCTCTCCTTACAGAGACAGACCCATAGAGGAGAACCTTGCGCTGTTTGAAAAGATGCGAAACGGTGAAGTGGAAGAGGGTAAGATGACTCTTCGTGCCAAGATTGATTTGGCAAGCGGTAACTTTAATATGAGAGATCCTGTTATTTACAGAATCCGTTATATTAATCATCATCGTCAGGGTACCAAGTGGTGTATTTTCCCTATGTACGACTTTGCACATCCTATTCAGGATGCCCTTGAGGGTATTACACACTCACTTTGCTCCCTTGAATATGAAGACCACAGACCCCTTTATGATTGGGTTGTTACTAATGTTTCAATTCCTTATCATAAGCCTCGTCAGATTGAATTTGCCCGTCTCGGTATCGATCATACCGTTATGAGCAAAAGAAAGCTTCGCCAGCTTGTTGAGGAAAAGTATGTTACCGGTTGGGACGACCCCAGAATGCCTACCCTTTGCGGCTTGAGAAGACGTGGTTATACCGCTAAGTCCATTCGTAATTTCTGTGAGACAATCGGTGTTGCAAAGAGTACCAATATCATTGAGTTTGCTGAGCTTGAGAGATGCTTAAGGGACGATTTGAATGAAACTGCAGCCCGTACTATGGCTGTAGTAAATCCTGTAAAGCTTACCGTTACCAATTATCCCGAAGGCAAGTCAGAGGTGTTTGAAGTTGAAAACAATCCTCTTAAGCCTGAGGAGGGAACTCATGAAATCACCTTCAGCCGTAATCTCTGGATGGAGGCAGATGATTTCCTTGAGGAGCCTATTCCTAAGTATAAGAGAATGTATCCCGGTAATGAGGTGCGTTTAAAAGGAACTTATCTTGTAACCTGTACCGGCTGTGTTAAAGACGAAAACGGTAACGTGGTTGAAGTTCTTTGTGAGTATGATCCCGAGTCTCGCGGAGGCAACCCTGCAGACGGTCGTAAGGTTAAAGGTGCCACAATTCACTGGATTGACCAGGCTAACTGTGTTGATGCTGAGGTTCGTTTATACGAAAATCTCTTTAACGACGAGCAGCCTGACGGCCCTGATAAAAACTTCCTTGACTGCTTAAATCCTGAAAGCCTTGTAGTTCTTAAAAACTGTAAGGTTGAGCCTAAGATGGTTGAGATTGCCAAGGACTTTGATAAGACCGAAAACAAAACCGGAATTAATGCTCCTACCTTCCAGTTTATGCGTGTTGGTTTCTTCTGCATGGACAACAAGGACAGTTCACCTGAACATCTTGTATTTAACAGAAGCGTTCTTTTGAAAGACGGATTTAAGAAATAGTATTGCAGTTGTGAAGGTATTATGAAAATCAAAATTGGAATTGATGCCGGAAGTACGTCAACAAAACTGGCTGCTGTGCGCGGCAATGAGATAGTAGATCTTTTGAAGGTCAAATCAGTACCTTCGGATTGTGATATTTATGATATTTTCGATGAATTTATATCGAAAAACGGTATTGCAAAAGAACAAATAGAGAGCATTCAGTTAACCGGTGTCGGTGCATCGGGCTTTGAAAAGCAGATAGGCGGTATTGAGACTAAATATATACACGAGTTTTCGGCTGATGCTGCCGGAGCAGGTTTTTTTGCACCGGATGTGGATGATTTCCTGCTAATCAGTATGGGAACCGGAACCACGTATATTCACGTAAAGGACGGGGTGCCTGCCCATGTTGGCGGTCTTGGTCTTGGTGGTGGAACCCTGGTGGGGCTTTCTAAATATATTTTGGGAACGGTTCTCTATAAAGATATATACAAAATATCCGAAGAGGGCAGCCACAGTAACGTCAATATAATGCTTTCGGATGTAGCCACCAACAGAATAGAAGGCCTTGAAATGGACCT
>JAZUJC010000239.1:0-3231 GCA_045642625.1 Lachnospiraceae bacterium | reverse complement strand
AGCTTCATTAATCATGTTGGCCAAATCAGAACCAACAGCACCGGATGTAGCCAGTGCAATGACATCAAGATCAACGGTTTCATCTATAAGTACATTCTTGGCATGAACCTTCAATATTTCGACACGACCCTTTAAATCAGGCTTATCTACAATAATTCGGCGGTCAAAACGACCGGGACGAAGAAGCGCTTTATCAAGTATTTCGGGGCGGTTGGTTGCAGCAAGGATAAGTACACCCTTTGAACTGTCAAAACCATCCATCTCGGAAAGCAGCTGGTTAAGGGTCTGCTCACGCTCTTCGTTACCACCACCGTACTTGGAATCACGGCTGCGACCGATAGCATCAATTTCATCGATAAATACGATACAGGGAGCATTCTTGCTTGCTTCTTTAAACAAATCACGAACTCGCGAAGCACCTACACCAACAAACATTTCCACAAAATCGGAACCTGTAAGTGAGAAGAAAGGAACATGGGCTTCACCTGCAACGGCCTTTGCAAGAAGGGTTTTTCCTGTACCGGGAGGGCCCACCAAAAGTGCACCCTTAGGAAGCTTTGCACCGATTTTTGAATACTTCCCGGGATTATGCAGAAAGTCTACAACCTCCACAAGAGAGTCTTTAGCTTCATCTTCACCGGCCACATCTTTAAATGTTACACCGGTTTCTTTTTGCACATAAACCTTGGCATTGGACTTTCCGACTCCCATAACTCCGCCTCCGCCCATTTTCTTGGACAAAAGGCTCATTAGCAGGAAGAACAAAGCTAAAGGCAAAATATATGTAAGAATCACAGATATAAGCCAGCTTGAATTATCCGGAATATCCGCAGAAAACTTTACCCCGGCCTTTCTTAACCTGGTGGAAAGCTGCTCACTGGACTCAACATAACCGGTACAGAAGGTTTCAACCTGCTGAGGGTAAAAAGAAATGCTGGTTTGAAGAGAGGTGTTCTTAGGATAAATCACAATTTTATTGGAGCCCAGAAATACACGATCAACCTCCTGATTATCAAGCATTCTGATAAACTCGTTGTAATATATTTCCTGATTGGTTCCCTTTGAAATAGCCTGAGAGAAAAAACTGATTATCAACAAAACAACCAAAACAGCCACCAGCATAGGAGCTATACGGGGACCGTTTCCACGACCTCTGTTCTGATTATTTTGATTGTTACTTCCATTTTCGTTATTCATTGTATTTTTCCTTTTCTTTAAATGGGGCAAATCACGAATTTATTATATTTATATAGGCAGTGTAAATCAATATATCAAATATGAAAAAAGTCTAAAAGAATTTGCTTTTTAAGTGGAAAATACACCCTTTTTGTGCGATAATATCGAATTATATTTGATTAAAAATAACGGGCGTGTCAATGGAAGTCGCCCCGGCATAACAGTGTGAGGAAACAATAATGAAGATTGGATTTGACAATCAAAAATATTTGGACATGCAGTCGGCTCATATCAGAGAGCGTATATCAAAATTTGACGGAAAGCTTTACCTCGAATTCGGTGGTAAACTCTTTGACGATTATCATGCTTCAAGAGTTCTTCCGGGCTTTGAGCCTGACAGTAAGCTTAAAATGCTTCTTAAAATGAAAGACGAGGCTGAAATCGTAATTGCTATCGGAGCAGACGCCATTGAGCAAAACAAAAAGCGTGGTGACCTTGGTATTACCTATGATTTGGAAGTATTAAGACTCATCGACTCATTTACCAGCGTAGGCTTATATGTAGGCAGCGTTGTTATTACCAAATATTCCGGACAGCCTGCTGCAGACGCTTTCAGGGCAAAATTAAATGCTCTTAATATCAAGTCATATCTTCATTACCCTATTGAAGGCTATCCCAGCAACATTTCCCTCATTGTAAGCGATGACGGATACGGCAAAAACGACTACATCGAAACCACAAAGCCTCTTGTAGTCATTACCGCTCCCGGCCCCGGCAGCGGAAAAATGGCCACCTGTCTCTCACAGCTTTATCATGAAAACAAAAGAGGGGTTAAAGCCGGGTATGCCAAGTTTGAGACCTTCCCTATTTGGAATCTCCCCTTAAATCACCCTGTTAATATTGCCTATGAGGCTGCGACAGCAGACCTTAGCGACGTTAACATGATTGACCCTTATCATATGGAAGCTTACGGTGTTACCACTGTAAACTACAACCGTGATGTTGAAATATTCCCTGTTTTAAATGCAATCTTCACTCAGATTCTCGGCGAAAGTCCTTACAAATCTCCCACAGATATGGGAGTAAATATGGCTGGAAACTGTATTATCGACGACGAAGCCTGCATTGAAGCTTCACATCGTGAAATTGTCAGAAGATACTACCAGGGACTTTGCGAATTAAAGAAGGGAACCGGTACCAAGGATGCCGTTTACAAGTTGGAACTATTGATGAAGCAGTCCAAGCTTTCTGCCGATGACAGAGCTGTTGTGGCAGCTGCCCTTAACCGTGAAGAAGAAACCGGTCATGCAGCAGTAGCAATTGAGCTTCCCGACGGAAAGGTCATTTCAGGAAAGACCTCCGATCTTATGGGCCCCAGCGCTGCCGCTCTTATTAATTCACTTAAAGAGCTTGCCGGCATCGACCACTCAATACACCTTGTTAACAAAGAAGCCTTAGAGCCTATCCAGACATTGAAAACAGCATACCTCGGAAGCAAAAATCCCCGTCTTCACACCGACGAAGTTCTTATTGCTCTCAGTGTAAGTGCTGCAACAAATGCGGATTCCAAAAAAGCTTTGGATCAGCTCTGCAAGCTTCGTAACTGTGAAGTTCATTCCTCTGTTCTTCTTTCTTCCGTTGATGAGAAGGTATTCAAGAAGCTCGGTATGAACTTAACCTGTGAGCCCAAATACGAAACAAACAAAAAGTTCCACAACTAATCATATAACCAGCAGATTCATTACCATTAAGGAGAACAATGAAAAAATCTCTCATTGCCCAGTTAACAGCATATATTTTAATAATCCTCTTTGTAACAGCTGTAATTATTAATCACGGTACCCTTACCGGTGCCCGCATTATTGTTGCTTTAGCTGCTATAGTGGTTGGCGGTTTTCTCATATTCTTCCTTAATATGCTTGCTGACAAAGACGTCACCATCAATTCTTTTTTGGACAAAAAAATACTTGGGATGACTGTAGCTGATTTACTTGGATTTGCTGCCGTAACCTCCGTTGCGATTGTCATCCGCTGTTTCTTTTTCCCATATATATC
>JAZUJC010000238.1:0-8104 GCA_045642625.1 Lachnospiraceae bacterium | reverse complement strand
GCTTGATTTTTTAATAAAATCATCAACACTCAAAGGCGAGAAAAATCTACTTGTTCCATTGGTAGGTAAAATGTGATTAGGGCCTGCGAAATAGTCACCAAGGGGTTCTGATGAATATTCACCCAAAAACATTGCCCCTGCATTTTTAATCTTTGTCATTGTATCAAAAGGATTCGCAGTAAGAATCTCTAAGTGTTCGCTGGCAATAGCATTTACTGCATCTATGGCCATATCAATATTATCTGCCAAAAGAATATATCCGAAATTTTCAAGAGACTTTCTGATAATAGCTTCTCTCGATAATTCCCTGGTAAAGTTTTCAACTTCTACCGAAACCTTCTCGGCCAGTTCCTTGGAGGTAGTAACCAAAATGGCCGATGCCATTTCATCGTGTTCTGCCTGGCTCAAAAGGTCAGCAGCCACATATCTGGGGTTAGCAGTTTCATCTGCAAGTACAACAATTTCAGAGGGTCCGGCAATAGAATCAATACCAACATTTCCGTATACTGCTTTTTTTGCAAGAGCCACAAAAATATTACCGGGACCTGTTATTTTATCAACCTTGGGAACTGACTGAGTACCAAATGCAAGCGCAGCAACTGCCTGAGCACCGCCCAGCTTGTATATTTCATCCGCTCCAGCTATATCTGCCGAAACCAATGTACCGGGGTTAATCTTACCCTCAGCATTGGGAGGTGTAACCATAACAATTTTCATTACTCCGGCAACCTTTGCAGGAATAATATTCATAAGAACACTGGAAGGATAAGCAGCCTTACCGCCGGGCACATATGTACCGGCTGATTCAATAGGCGAAATACGCTGGCCAAGTATTGAACCATCAGGCTTAGTATCAATCCAGGTATTTCTTACCTGTTTCTCGTGAAATGCCTTAATATTGTCTCTTGCGTGTTCCATTACTTTGATGTATTCCGCATCAACAAGCTTATATGCGTCTTCGATTTCTTCTCTGGTAACTTTAATATTCTCGGCATTCAAATCAAACTTATCAAATTTCTTTGAATATTCAAATATAGCTTCGTCACCGTTTTCTTTTACATTCTCAATAATATCGGCAACTATTTTTTCAAACTCTGCATAATTACCGGTACTTCTTTTGAGAAGTGTTTTCAGTATATCTTTAATGCTGTCGTTATTTATTTCCACAATACGCATCTTTTTGTCTCCTAATTTACATTACTTCCTTAAGGCGACGGATTAAATCATTTATTCTTTCAGACTGCATCTGCATGGAAACCTGATTTACAATCATCCTGGCTGAAAGGGGGCATACCTCTTCAAGCACCATCAGCCCGTTTTCCTTAAGGGTTGAGCCGGTCTCAACTATATCCACAATTACATCGGAAAGCCCTACAATAGGTCCCAATTCCACCGAACCGTTAAGCTTGATAATATCAACTGTCTGGTGTTTTACATTGTGAAAATAGTCCTTGGCAATAACCGGATATTTACTGGCAACACGAATCATCTCATGATGCTTAAGCAGATCTTTAGCAGATTCCGGCCCGCATACACACATGCGGCACTTTCCAAAGCCAAGATCCAACACCTCATAGGCCCTGCGGCCTTCTTCCAATATAGTATCTTTACCTACAACACCGATGTCGGCTGCACCGTATTCGACATATGTAGGTACATCAGGACCCTTTGCCAAAAAGAATTTGAGTTTAAGATCCTCATTAACAAAAATAAGCTTTCTGGTATCCTTGTCTCTTATTTCCTCACAGGTAATACCGATTTTTTCCATAAGATCAAGTGTTTTATTTGCAAGACGTCCTTTACCGAGGGCAAAGGTCAAATACTTTGTTTCTTCAATACTCATTATTTTTTTACAAGCGAAACCGCTTTACCCTCCTTTCTAAGTTTCTGTGCCTTTAAAACACAATCTTTATAATTATCATCACTGTATTCAAGAATTTCAATATTGCTGGTAGTTTCAACAACAATATTCTGACCTCTTAATGCCATCAGTAAATCGTCAATAACAACCACAAAACCAACGGCAGCCTTGGATGAACCAAAGCTTTCAAGTAAGTTGTTGTATCTTCCACCCTTAACAAGAGCATCACCTATACCGTATGTATATGCTTTAAAAATCACACCGGTATAGTAGTTATATTTACTAAGCATACCAAGGTCAAAAGAAATATAACCTTCATTGCCGTATATCTTTAAAATTTCAACGATTTTCTCAAGCCTGTCAATGGCCGCCTTGGATCTTTCATTGGACACCAATGCTTTCATTTCGCGAATCTTATCGATACCGCCGATACAGTTTACACATTCAAAAAGCTGAGTTTTTAATGCCTCATCGCAATCAAGGGCCTTAATCATTTCATTGGCTGAGAAAGAATTTTTGGTTGAAATTGCTTCTCTTAATGTAAGTTCGTCTTCTTCATTAATGCCGGCAGCTTCACAGAGACCCTTAAAGAAATTCATCTCTCCGACAGAAATCTGAAAGTTTTTAAGACCTGTAGATAAAAGAGACTCTATAACCAGGTTAATCATCTCAGCATCAGCCTCAACCCCGCCGTCATTCATTAATTCACAACCAACCTGAGTGGTTTCCTTTAACTTACCCTGCAGGCTTAAATTGTTGATAAATGTATTTCCGGAATATGTAAGCCTTATAGGCTTTGTTTCTTCGTCAAAATATTTGGCCACACACCTGGCAATTGAAGGTGTGAAGTCTGGTCTTAAGCAGAGTGTATCTCCTTCTTTATCAAAAAACTTATATAACTCTTTGCTGGGAGTGGTTCCGATTTCCTTGGAAAATACATCAAAATATTCAAATGTGGGAGTCTGAATTTCTTCATATCCGTATGAACGTATTACCTTCTTTACGTTCTCTTCAATAAGCAATTTTCTTCTGTACTCTTCACCATATATATCTCTTACACCATCGGGTGTATGAACAAGCTTTTTCAAATCAAATACCTCATTTCACTTTAGTGCATTAACGTGCTACCCAATTATCATATTAGCAAAATAAATTATTGTCAAGAAAATATTAAATTGTACATACAATTATTACAAAATCTATTATCTCTGAAGTGTAAGATATTTATCCAACATATCGAGATAAGGCACAAACACACCGGGCTTTTTTGTAAGATAGTATTCTTCCCTAAGCTCTTCTCTTCGAAAGCTTTTCCTTCCGCCTTCTTTTGCCCTGTCGGTAAATACCTTCATATCCTCAATAGGACAAAAATACATCAGATCAAGCTTTGTATAATAGATTAAAAAGAAAGCAATTCCTCCCTGCTTTTTAAAATCCATCATAAACTCCACCTGATGATCATGAATATTCTGAAGGGAAAAGGTTTCTACCGCACTTTCCTTGGCATCAAAGCAAATTGGAATACCCTGACAGGCTCCAATATAGTCAACGGTACTTTTCTGATCAAAATAGGCAAGTTTTATATGCCGGGTGGACTGATCGATTTCAATAGGTGTTATGGGAGTTGGCACCTTTTGAATCAAAGCAAGACCTTTTTCCCGATATATATCGTTTGTCCTGTTAACCATATCTTCAAAGGCAGAACCTCGAAGACCTCTGGATTTAAATGTGGGCATAAATCATCCCTATTCCTTTATTTTTTTGAATATGACAGGTGTATCAATACTTACCGACTTACCCGAAATTGCGGGATAATCAGGAAGCTTTGGAAATACAACGTTCACACAGTAAAGAACTTGATTACTGATTCCCAATTCTTTTCTGTATTTGTCATTAATTGATTTCAAACCGTACTTCATGTCACCAATAATTGGATGACCGATATACGCCAAATGAGCTCTGATTTGATGAGGTTTACCGGTAACAAGCAAAACCTTAAGTATTGTTACGTCTCTGTCTTCGATATATTGAAGCGGCACATACTCTGTCTCAATATAGTCACTATCATCAGTCTTTTCGCTGCTTATCGTAACTTTATTGGCATTTTCATCTTTAGTAAGATACCCATTAATTCTTTGGGTATCAGAAATATTACCTGACACTACTGTCATGTAATATTTATCACCGGTTCTTTCTCTAAGCATTGTATTCAGAGTATTTATGCCAAACAGTGATTTACCAAACAGAAGCAATCCACCGGTATTTCGATCGAGCCTGTTACACACGGAAGGTACAAATGACAGCAGGTCCTGCTTAGTCAGTTTTTTAGTATACAAAAGATAACCTATCAGCCATTCATTTGCAGATAAATCATCCTTTTTTGCTTTTTGAGAAAGCATATCCATCGGTTTATTGATAATAAGAATATGCTCATCTTCATATACCACTTCGGGACTGCCAAATCTGGCATAAGCTTCCATATATTCATTGATGGATACACTTTTCTTTACTTTTACCGAAAAGTTATCAAAGGTTTCGTCAGAAAGAAAGAATTTAACAACATTGCCTTCCTTGATTTTTTCGTTACCTTCAATCTTCTTTCCATCCAGTGTAATATTCTTTTTCCTCATCATTTTATAAAAAAATGAATTGGGAGCCTCCGGAAGTGTTCTCTGAAGATATTTTAAAACTGACTGTCCCTCTTCTTTTTTAGAAACAACAAATTCCTTCAAAATACAAACCCTTCCAAATACATTAAATAGACAAGCTTAGTAAATTTTCCAAAATAAATGAATAATCCGTATCATCGCCGGCCAGGCTGTTAAGCTCTCGTGCACGCTCAATGTACTTGTCCACATCCTTATACAGTTTAATGGTTAACTGCTTGCCACCGCAAAGATTCATTGCCTCTTCCATATGTTTCATGAAGGCGTCTTCGTTTACTTCCTTATCTTCGGTGTAATAAATAAGGCAGCCCTTTTTAAGATGCAGACTGGCAATGGGAAAATTGTTTTTATAGCTGGTATAGTAAAGATCGAAATATGTTACAGCCACACCGGCTCCCACAATCTTTTTATATGTTTCTTCCGAGCAACAAACACCGGCTCTCATAAACAAAATCAAATTTACAAGGCATCTTGCCATGGGAAGGCAGCCTAAAATAGCCACAAATGTAAGAAGGTTCTTGTTTGAACCTGTGGCCAGAAAGCCTGCCACATACAAAGTAGCCGGCATAATAATCATTACTGCTGTCTTAATAATCTCAATTTTCTTTTGAGCCTTAATATACCCGTAATCACCCTTATATATCTTGATTTTTTCATTTGATTTTTCGTTTTTCATTTTTCCGATTGCTCCTTATTTCCACCGATTGATTTTAGCTTATCCATTGCATAAAGCATCACATTATCCGGAACCGAATCCGTAAGCATCTTAAACGCCTTCATTGGAAGTGAATAAATAGATACAGCTTTTCTATTATAGGAATCCCGAAGAGCCTGTCTTACAACATCCTTTTCGTTTGCCATAAAATACTTTTTAAAATCAAAAAGCTGCCCCTTTTCAAAATGTTCAAAAAATTCTGTATCAACGGGTCCCGGGCATACTGCGGTAACAGATATTTTCCTCTCCTTCAATTCAGTATTTAACGACTCCGAAAAGCTTAATACATAGGCCTTTGAAGCAGCATAAACACTAAATCCGATTTGCGGAATAAATGCGGCTGAAGAAGCAATCTGTATAATACGACCACCTTTGCTCATATAAGGAAGCACCAGGCCTGTAATATGAGTAAGCGCCAGACAATTAAGATTAATCATACCAAGCTGGGCATTCAAATCGGTTTCATCAAAATTGCCGTTAACCCCATACCCGGATGCATTAACCAGCATTTTAACATTGGGCTTAACAAGCTCAAGCTCGGATTTAAGCACTTCAAAAGAATTACTGTCCAGCAGGTCAAGGCTTAATATATGGCATTTATGAATCAGCTCTCCTGCCAATTCTTCCATTCTTTCCTTACGACGGGCAATCAGCCACAATTCATCAATTCCATCGGTATAAATTGAATCCAGCTGTCTTGCCGTTTCACGTCCTATACCCGAAGACGCACCGGTTATAATCGCAACATTCATACTTTTCCTTTTCAACACTTCGAAACAAATAAACAGATAATAAAATGACATAAAAATTACAGCAAATTACATATCAAATAACACATTTTTAATAAATAATATTCCTGTAATCATCAATATAATAGTCAGCAACTGCAATCTTTTCATCCAGACAGTATTCCGAATAATAATCATATACGGCGCAAGTTTCCATCCCCGCATTTTTCCCGGATTTTATGCCTGCCACAGTATCCTCAAACACCAGACATTCTTCAGGCTTTACTCCCAGCAGCTTGGAAAGCATACTGTATATTTCGGGATCCGGCTTGCTTTTATGAGTTTCATCTCCGGTAATCACTTCTCCAAAATATTGATTAAACCCAAGAGAATTGCCAACCGCGTCATAAAGATATCTGGAATTACTGGTACCTATTCCCATTTTAATATTATGGCTTTGGGCATAATCAAGAAGTTCTTTTACCCCCGGTTTAAATACCACTTCGTGAGCATACTTTTGATATGCCATATCATTCCAGGTTTTCTCCATTTCCTCCGTAGAAACCGGCAAATTAAACCTGTCTTTTATATATATTGCAGTATCATGAAAGCACTTGCCCTCAAGTTTCTTTTGAAGATCGTCGGGAAGTGCAAATCCAAATCCCGCCAAAAATTCTATGTCAATTTCATGCCAGATTCCCATAGAATTAATCAGCGTACCATCCATATCAAAAAGAAAAGCCTTTTTACCTTTAAGCAATTCTTCAATCTTTAACATTCCTTAAGTACCTTTATTTCCTCATTAGTTAACTTTCTAAACTTACCCGGGCCCAAATCATTATCGAGGCTTATAGGCCCAACAGATAGCCTGTGAAGCGCCGTTACTTCATTACCGACAGCATGAAGCATTCTTTTTACCTGATGAAAACGTCCCTCACAAATAGAAAGAATAATACACTTTTCATCGGTCACTTTTACTTTAGCGGGAAGGGTTGGTTCCTCATCTCCTATATTTACGCCATTACAGAGCATTTCAACCATCTCACCTGTAACAGGAACCGATAAAGAAACCAGATAATCCTTAAAAACATGCTTTCGGGGACTTGTCAGATTGTGAATTAATCCTCCGTCATTTGTCACCAGCAAAAGACCTGTAGTATCCTTATCAAGCCTTCCGACGCATGAAAGATTTTTCTTCTTTTCATTTTTAAACAAATCAATAACTGTGATGTCATTGTTATCAACATTGGCAGATACAATTCCTGCCGGCTTATTTAACATATAATAAGTAAACTTCTCAAGAGAAAGAACAATGTTATCAAACTTTACACAATCTCTTGTCTCGTCGACTTTTTCCTCACTCTTTTTGACACATATATCATTTACGGTTACTCTTCCCCTGGAAATAACCTTTTTGGCTTCAGTCCTGGTCAAGCCGGCACTGTCGCATAAATATTTATCTAACCTGGTCATAATTAATCAAATATATCCTGTTCAAAACGCCCTATATGAAAATGAGGCTGCCATATCAGCAGCCTCAGCATTAAATCAAATTAAGATTACTCGAATCAGAGTCCATGGAATCAAGTCCAAGGCTTTCAAGATCATCTTCCTCACTGGGATGAAGTTCTGTTCTGTTACTCTTTACAACTGCATTGCAGGTATTAAGATTTGCAATCAGTTCATTATAATTGTTAACAGCCTGATTGGATGCTCTTGTAATAATATCTTCGAGATTAGCCAGCAAATCGTCCATATACTGCATCGCTGCAGCTTTAACCGAATTGGCCTCAATGGTGGCACTATCAAGAATTTCCTGAGCCTGTCTGGTGGCATTAGATACAACTTCATTGGCCTTTGAATAAGCCTGGGTCATAATCTCATGCTCATTTACAAGCTGATTGGTCTGAATTGTAGCTTCGTTAATAAGCGCTTCAGCCTTCTGTCTTGCATCAGAAAGAATAGCATCTCTGTTTGATATAATCTTCTGATATCTTTTAATTTCTTCAGGAGTTGAGGCTTTAAGCTCTCTTATAAGCTCATCAATCTCTTCTTTGTTAACAATTATCTTTGTAGAAGAAAGAGTCATGAACTTACAATTATTAATATAATCATCAATTTCATCAATAATCTG
>JAZUJC010000237.1:0-5553 GCA_045642625.1 Lachnospiraceae bacterium | reverse complement strand
CCGATACCTCGGAAAATTATATTTTTCCCGTTGAACCCAATCCTTACGGGAATGTGACAATAAAATTCAGAACAGGGAAAAGTAATGTAGACAGCGTTTATCTTATAAACGACAAGGAACGCTTCCCTATGGCGGTAGGCGCTTCGGATAAAGCGTTTGATTACTATGAATGTACAGTCAATCTTAGTAACAGTGAATTTGACTATTATTTTGAAGTAGATATCGGATCCACTGTTTGCCTGTATGATGCCACCGGCATTACCAAAGAGGTTACCCGTCCATTCAGGATTATTCCGGGTTTTCATACCCCTGCATGGGCCAAGGGTGCGGTAATGTATCAGATTTACGTGGACAGGTTCTGTAACGGTGATCCCACCAATGATGTACAAAACGGTGAGTATTTTTATGTTGGCGGCCCTGTAAACAGGGTTGATAACTGGGATAAGATTCCAAATGTTGACGGCACCAAAGAGTTTTACGGCGGAGATCTTCAGGGAGTAATTGATAAGCTTGATTATCTGAAGGATTTGGGAATTGACTGTATATACTTTAACCCGCTTTTTGTTTCGCCTTCAAATCATAAATATGACAGTCAGGACTATGAGCACATAGATCCTCATTTTGGCGTTATAAAGGTTGATGAGGGTGAATGCCTTAATCCCGGAGACAGTGACAACAGACATGCCACTAAATATCAGTCCAGAGTCTGTTCAATGGAAAACCTTGAAGCATCTGATGCTTTATTTTGCGAGCTGGTTGAAAAGGCCCACAAATTAGGTATCAGGGTTATTTTGGATGGAGTGTTCAATCACTGTGGTTCCTTCAATAAATGGCTTGACAGAGAAAGAATCTACGAGGATTTTGCAGGATATGCCAAGGGAGCTTATGTGGACGGCAACAGTCCCTACAGAAAGTTCTTTGACTTTAGATCAAATAACTGGCCCTATAACGGTGATTATGATGGCTGGTGGGGATACGATACCCTTCCCAAGCTTAATTACGAGGCTTCCTATGCCTTGTATGATAAGGTTATGGATATTGCGGCCAAGTGGGTTTCAAAGCCCTTTAATGTTGATGGCTGGCGACTTGATGTGGCTGCCGATTTGGGTCACTCCTCCGAGTTTAATCATGAGTTCTTTAAGCGCTTTAGAAGTACCGTAAAGGATGTAAACCCTGAAGCACTAATACTGGCTGAGCATTACGGTGATCCCGGAAGCTGGTTAAACGGCAAGGAATGGGATTCCGTTATGAACTATGACGGCTTTATGGAGCCGGTAACATGGTTTTTAACCGGTATGCAAAAGCACAGCGATGATTTCAGACATGACATGCTGGGTAATGCTGATGCTTTTTGGGGTGCAATGGATTATGCGGGCTACAAGTTTACCAACTGTTCTCTTCAGGTGGCAATGAACCAGTTGTCAAATCATGATCACTCCAGATTTTTGACAAGAACCAATCAGATTGTAGGGCGTACCAGCAGTGTTGGTGCCCATATGGCCTCCGAAAATATTAAAATGCCGGTTATGAGACAGGCTGTACTGATGCAGATGACCTGGACCGGAGCGCCAACCATATATTATGGTGATGAGGCAGGTGTTGTAGGCTTTACAGATCCCGATAACCGTCGTACATATCCCTGGGGTAACGAGAACAGAGAGCTTATTTCTTTCCATAAGGAAATGATTCGCATTCATAAAACATATAATGAGCTTATTCACGGTTCCATAAGGAAGCTTGTATCAGAGTACATGGTAATCGGATATGGTCGATTTACCAGAGAAGATGCCTCTGCGATAATTATTAACAGAGATTATTCAGAAAGAACAGTTTCTTTTTACTTTAGAGACCTTATCCCCACTTCAGGTATTGAGCTTGAAAGGATAATGGAAACCAACGAAGAAGGCTTTAATACCGAGGTTGCAGATGTACCGATTGAGAACGGCAAGCTTACACTTACATTGAAACCTTTGTCAGCAGTTATTATCAGCAGCAAAAGAAAACGTTCGGAGCCTTTGGATGATTCGGAAACACCGGTCGGAGAGGCTGGCGGATGTGAGGAAACCGATTAATGTTATATCAGATTCACAACGGCGCCGTAATGTACGGCGCTGAAACCATATTACATAGTATAAATTTTGAAATAAAAAACAATAAAGAAAAGATTGCCATCGTAGGAAGAAACGGTTGCGGAAAGACTACTTTGCTTAAGCTTATTTCCGGTGAAATCGATCTTGTTAAGAGAGACTCCGACGAGGATATTTTTATATCAAAAACAGGTAATCCCGTTATAGGTTACTTAAAGCAGATGACCTTTGAGGATGACAGTATTTCCATGGAGGCAGAGATTAAAAAAGTCTTTGCTCCCATTAGGGCTATGAAGGACAGGCTTGATAAAATGGTGGTGGAAATGGAGACCAACCCTACCGAGGAGCTTGTAAGGAAATATACCAACCTTCAGGAAAACTTTGAGTATCTTGGTGGTTATTATTATGAAAAAGAATATGAGGTTGTATTAAAGAAATTTGGATTTACCGGTGAGGATAAAGTGAAGCCTTTGTCGGAATTTTCCGGTGGTCAGCGTACAAAAATCGCCTTTATCAAGCTTCTTTTGGAAAAACCTGATATTCTTCTTTTGGACGAGCCTACCAACCACCTTGATATAGAAACCGTAGAGTGGCTGGAAAGTTACCTTAAAGATTATCCCAGAGCGGTAGTTGTTGTTTCTCATGACCGTATGTTTCTTGATCACATTGTGGAAACGGTTTATGAAATCGAATATGGCAGGGTAACAAAATATCCCGGAAACTACTCAAAATTTATTGAGCTCAAGAAATTTAACTGGGAAAAGCAGAAAAAGGACTATGAGGCTCAGCAAAAAGAAATAGAGCGACTTCAGACCATTATAGAGAAATACAAAAATACTCCCACTAAGGTGGCAATGACACGTTCAAAGCTTAAGGCAATTGAGCATATGGACAAGATTGAATGCCCGGACAGATATGATACCAAAAGCTTCCATGCATCCTTTAAGCCCCTTAGAGAGACGGGTAAGGATGTTCTTTATATTGATAAGCTTGAAATTGGGTATACAGATGTTTTGGCCCAGGTTTCTCTTGATATGAAAAAGGGTGAAAAAATGGGTATTACCGGTGGAACGGGTACCGGAAAGCCTACATTTTTAAAGACGCTTGTAGGAAATCTTGAACCCCTCTCCGGATATTTTAAGTATGGCGTAAATGTGGATGTAGGTTATTTTGACCAGCAAATGGCCCAGTACACATCGGAAAAGCAGGTTATTGAGGATTATTGGGACGAGTATCCCACCCTTACGGAAACCGAGGTCAGAAATGATTTGGGAGCATTCCTGTTTAGCGGTGATGACGTATTTAAAAAGGTCAGCATGCTTTCCGGAGGAGAGAGGGTGCGCCTGGCTCTTTCGAAGATTTTCAAAACAGGTCCCAATTTTCTTATATTGGATGAGCCTACTAACCACATGGATATTGTGGGTAAGGAAACTCTTGAAAGTATGCTTAAGGACTTTGACGGAAGCGTTATTTTCGTGTCCCATGACCGATATTTCATTAAGAAGGTAGCCACCAGAGTGCTGGATTTTACCAGGGATGGTGTTGTTGCCTATAACTTTGGTTATGAGCAGTATGAGGAAGAAAAGGCAAAGCAGGCAGATACCGGTCTTTCATTTAGAAGTGCGGCGGGAGGAGCTGCAGCATTACCCGGTATAAAGAACGGAGCCACAGTGGCTACAGGTAACGCTTCAAATGCCGAAGCACCGGCCGAAAAGAAGGGCTATTATAACCCCGGCAAGGAGCGATCCAAAATCGAAAAGAAGATTGAAAAGCTGGAAGAGAGAATCGCTGATATCGAGCAGGAAGTGGAAGAACTTAAAAAGGAGCTTGTGAACCCGGCGTATTCAACTGCTTACGGCAAACTGTCTCAGATTCAAAATTCCATTGATGAAAAAGAAGAAGAGCTGCTTAGCATAATGGATGAGTGGAATGAACTGGATAAAAAGTTAGATGAATTGAAATAAATTTGTTTGACAAACAAAAAACAGTGTTGTAGAATTGGCTTTGTTGTTAAAAGATAAAGTCATGCGGGTGTAGTTCAATGGTAGAACACCAGCCTTCCAAGCTGGATACGTGGGTTCGATTCCCATCACCCGCTTCTTTTTATGTCAAAAAGCCTCAAGCGTTGCTTGGGGCTTTTTTGACATAAGGAGCCGGTGCGTAAACCGTCCCCAGGGTTCGGTCTCCTTGATTATGATATAAAAAAGCAAATGCTACCCATATGGGTGGGGTAATATTATTTTTGGTTTCATATAATACACTCTGTAATCAGGTAGGAGATATCTGATATTTGTGAATTTAAGATCTGCGGATTTTAAATTTGATTTTTGGAAAATTATCAGCGGAGGTATGAAAATGGACGAAAAAAAGTATGAAAAGAGCGAAAAGAAAAATGGTCGTCTTGGTATGATTGTTGCTGCCATTCTTGTAGTGGTAATTATTCTTTTGCTTTTATTGTTAAAAGGATGTAACGGTAAAAAGAAGCTTCAGATTAAGGTATCGGATATTGGAGTCGGTGCAGGAGAATCAGTAGCGGTTTCGGTATTGGACGATGAAATGATTTCCAAGGGATATAAGGTTTCTTATAAGATTAAGGATCCATCCATTGCGGAAGTTGACAAAGACGGCGTTGTTACAGGTAAGAAGGACGGAAAGACTACTCTTGAAGTTACCGTTACCGCTCCGGACGGTGATACTGAAGTGGTAGAGGTTCCGGTTATTGTCGGAACCGGTGAAGAGGGAGAAGACCCTGAAACAGGCGACGAACCCGGTGATACAGATACATCAGGAGAAGATGACACATCTATAACTGAACCTGAATCAGGCGAAGGCAATCTTGATGTAACAGATGATCCTGCGGGAGATGAAGATCCCGAATCGGGCGACGATTCCGAAGGAGAAGATCCCGAATCAGGAGATGATGGAGATACTTCAGCCAGCAGCGCTGACAATGGTGAAAAGGCAGAAGCACCTGCTCATTCTCACAAATATACAAGCGCTGTAACAAAGAATGCAACCTGTTCAGAGACAGGTACTACTACATATACATGCAGTTGTGGAGATTCCTATACAGAAATAATTCCTGCAACGGGAAATCACAAATTCAGCGTTTTGAGAGATACTGCTGCAACATGTACCTCCGATGGTCTGTATATTGAAGAGTGTAGTGAATGTAGATTGCAAAAAAAAGGATCAGACAGACCTGCAACCGGCCACAGAATGAGTGGTTGGGATAATATGGATGTTAGACGGTCCGGTACTGTTCATCATAGAAAATGCTTAAATGGGTGCGGACTTAGTGAGGAACAGGGGTGTGATTGTACAGGAGGTCATACCTGTCCTATCTGTGGCTATCAGGTTATCTACTAATATAATATGAAAACGAGAAACCCCCTTGTGGGGTTTCTTTTTTTAGTTGCTGGTGCTATTATTAATTTGAATTATTATGTTTTCAAAGATGGGTTTA
>JAZUJC010000236.1:0-2928 GCA_045642625.1 Lachnospiraceae bacterium | reverse complement strand
ATATCTACACAAATGTGTAAGAAAACGTTATTCAGTCAATAAATTTATTATATTCATTCGTAGTATTTTAAACATGAAATGCTAAATCCAGCCGAATGAAGAAAAAGGATTAATATGTCAATTAAGGCCGACTTTCACATGCACTCTCACCACAGCACCGATTCAACAGCCGATATGCGCGAAATGATCGAATCGGCAATTGAAAAAGGAATGACTCAGCTGTGCTTTACAGAACACCAGGACCATGGATACCCCTACAGTAAGGAGTTCCCGGAGGGTTCCTGGATGTTAAATATCGACTCCTATCTCTACGAGCTTTTAGGACTTCGTGAACAGTACCGTGATAAAATACAGGTTAATTTCGGTATTGAAATCGGAATGCAGGAACATGTTTTTCGTGAAAATGCCATTACGGCAAAATCCCACGATTTTGATTATATTATCGGCTCAATCCATGTTGTTAACGGATTTGATACATATGATTACAAATATTTTGACAACAAAACTGACAAACAGGCTATGGAAGAATTTTTCAAGGCAGAGCTTGCCAACATAAAGAAATTCCAGAACTTCGACTGTCTCGGACATTTGGATTACATTGTCAGAACGGTTCCCTGTAAAGAACAGGGATACTCTCCCGCCGATTATCAGGATTACATTGATGAAATGCTTACATTTCTTATTGAAAACGAAAAAGGCATAGAGATTAACACCTCAGCATTAAGAAAGGGCTTTTCAAATCCCAATCCACACAGAGACATAATTAAGCGTTACAAAGAGCTTGGAGGCGAAATAATAACTGTGGGTTCGGATGCTCACACTCCCGCTGATGTAGCCGGAAAGTTTGATGTTGCCGAGGAAATATTAAAGGACTGTGGCTTTAAATATTACTCTACCTTCGAAAATCGCGTGGCATTTTTCCACAAATTGCTGTAGTTACCCATCAAGATAAATTTATTAGTGACTGTCTGTCACCTGCATTAACAGCTGATATTAATATCAATAATGCTAAAGATATCAGCAAATACTAAAGAGGCGGGATTACTTAATAATCCCGCCTCCAAATATATAATCTCCTTCATACAATACCGCAGCCTGGCCCGATGTTATAGCTCGTACGGGTTCAGAAAATTCACAAATATATTCCCCCTTTTCGTTTTGAGAAAGAATACATTCTGTTCCCTTATGAGCGTATCTGATTTTTCCGATCAGCTTAACCGGAAGCTGTTCTTTTGCACCACCCATAAATGAAAAATTTTCTATTGTCATATACTTCGTAAACAAATCCTCCGATTCACCGATTAGCACACGATTGTTGGGTACATCTATTCCCGTAACGAATACCGGATGCCCCATGGCTATATCCAGACCCTTTCGCTGGCCTATCGTATAGTGTTCAATTCCCCTGTGCCTGCCGACTACGCTTCCGTCTCTGTACACAAAGTCGCCCTCAGTACTCTTTCTTCCGGTGTACTGCTGTAAAAATGCTCCATAGTCACCGTCGGGAATAAAGCATATATCCTGACTGTCAGCCTTTCCTGCCACCGGTATTCCTGCTTTTGTGGCAATTTCTCTTACTTCTTCCTTGGTGTAATCGCCAAGGGGCATCAAAGTTTTTGCTAATTGCTGCTGGCTTAAGAATGCCAGAGCATATGTCTGATCTTTTGCAGCCGTTGCCGAATTTTTTATTGAGAGTCGACCGTTTATTTCATCTATCCTGGCATAATGACCTGTAGCCACATAATCGGCTCCTTCGGCTTCCATAGCCCTAAACAGAGAAACCCACTTAACTTTAGGATTACACATTGAACAGGGGTTTGGGGTACGTCCGTTTTTATACTCATTGGCAAAATAATCCATTATCTCCCGCTTAAAATCGGCTCTTACATCAACTGTTATATGCTTTATGCCAAGGTGAGAAGCTACTGCTTTTGCATCATCCAAAAAAGAAACCGAATCTGACTGAATCATAGTCATACCTACTACTTCATAGCCTTTTTCTTTTAAAAGATAGGCACATGATGCCGAATCAACACCACCCGAAAGACCTACTATTACTTTCATAATTAACTACAATTATCATGTCCGCTTATATTTAGCATTTCAGAATATGCAATGCTACGAACATGTTTATAAAGATATTACCCAAAGCTTTCACATCGTTGCCCCGATGTCAGCCCTTAGGAGTTATTCTTTTTATATAATAACATAACTGATATCAAAATCTGTGTTAAATCAGCACGATACACAAAAAAAGGAATCTCCTCGGAGATTCCTTAATAAATACTATTTTCTTGGATGAGCCTTGGCATAAACCTCTCGAATACGGGAATGACTCATATTTGCATAAATCTGCGTGGTAGATATATCCGAGTGACCAAGCATCTCCTGCACTGATCTAAGGTCAGCTCCGTTTTCAACCAAATGGGCTGCAAAAGAATGTCTCAGTGTGTGTGGAGTAATATCCGATTCAATACCGGCCTTTTTAGCATAATATTTAATAAGTTTCCAAAAGCCCTGACGACTCATAGGCTCACCGGAACAGTTAACAAACAATTCCTGGCAATCATCTTCGGCGATCATTGAACCTCTGGCATCTTTTATATATCTTGTCAAAGAATCTTTAGCGGTGTGACCGATAGGAATGGTTCTTTCTTTGTGAGCGTCCTTACAATTGATATATCCTAAAGACAAATTCACATCTGAAAGCTTAAGCGTAATCAACTCCGTAACCCTGATACCTGTTGCGTATAAGAGTTCAAGCATTGCCTTGTCTCTGATTTCCTTGGGCTGTTCTCCCTTAGGCTGTTCAAGCAATCTGAATACTTCCTGAGTGGTCAATATCTCGGGAATCTTTTTTTCAACCTTGGGAGCCCTGAGATTTTCTGAAATATCAGCCTTAACAATACCTTCTTTTACCATATAATG
>JAZUJC010000235.1:0-3254 GCA_045642625.1 Lachnospiraceae bacterium | reverse complement strand
ACCGATTTTTTCAATCTCCAAATCCTTTGTAGAATCAACATATACTATACAATGAGGATTGCCCATTGTTACGCAGGTAACTCTGTAGTTTCCGTCGCCTACGGCCAGTTCCTCGTCAACTACCTTTGTCAACTCAGTTCCGTCCACTTTTAAACCAAGTCCCATATTAACATCTACGGGAATTTTTTCAGGCTCCAGAATCGGCTCACCCATATCTACGGTTATTAAATCCACTTTGCCGTCTTTTACTATAAAATGAAGCTTCTTAATTCCTGCCAGGGTCTCAACAGTAATATCGACTTTGTCTGTCAATCCATAATCGAATACGTATTTTCCGACACATCTTATTCCGTTTCCGCACATTTCAGCCTGGGAACCGTCAGAGTTGTACATATCCATTTTAAAATCGGCCACGTCAGAGGGCTTAATCAATATCAATCCGTCGGATCCTATTCCGAAATGCCTGTCACTTACAAACTTTGAAACCTCTGAAGGGTTATCAACAGTTTCTTTAAAACAGTTCACATATACATAATCATTACCGCAGCCTTGCATCTTGGTAAATTTCATAGTTATTGGTGTCTCCTTACAATGTTTTGATTCGGTTTAACGCTGCAACAGTATTCTCATACTGTCCAAAAGCAGTCAGTCTGAAGTATCCTTCACCGCTGGGTCCAAAGCCTACACCGGGAGTTCCTACGACTCCGGCCTGCATTAATAGACAGTCAAAGAATCTCCAGCTGTCCATTCTGTAGGGAGTCTTAAGCCAGATATAAGGTGCATTAATACCACCGGAAACCTCATAGCCCAAAGTCTTAAGCCCGTTAGAAATAAGCTTTGCATTTCTCATATAATAGTTTACCAGCTCTTTAACCTGAGCCTGGCCTTCTTCCGAATAAATAGCCTCACCGGCACGCTGTACAATATAGGGTGCTCCGTTATACTTGGTACCGTGTCTTCTTGCCCAAAGAGAATGAAGCGCTACTCCGTTTCTTACAAGGCTCTTGGGGATAACTGTATAGCCAAGTCTCAATCCGGTAAATCCGGCATTCTTTGAAAAAGAATGAAGCTCAATGGCACATTCTCTTGCACCTTCACATTCATAGATGGAATGAGGTACATCGCTTTCGGTAATATATGCCTCATAAGCAGCATCGTAGAGAATGACGGAACCGTTTAAGTTGGCAAAATCAACCCACTTTTGAAGCTCATCCTTTGTTATTGTTGCTCCGGTAGGGTTGTTGGGGAAGCAAAGATAAATAAGGTCGGGAATCTCCTTGGGAATTACCGGTGCAAAATTGGTTTCTTTTGTACAGGGCATATAAATAATATTGCTCCACTTACCGCTGATTTCATCAAATTCACCGGCTCTGCCGCCCATAACATTTGTATCTACATATACGGGATACACAGGGTCGCATACTGCTACCTTGCAGTCCCTTGCAAATATTTCCTGAATATTACCGGAATCACTCTTCGCACCATCGGAAACAAATATTTCATCGGCTTCGATTTCACAGCCCCTCTTTTTATAATCCCACTCTGCAATTGCATTTCTTAAAAACTCATAACCAAGATCGGGCGCATAGCCTCTGAAAGTTTCCGCATCGGCCATTTCGTCAACTGCCTTATGGAGAGCATCAATTACAATAGGGGGAAGAGGCCTTGTAACATCACCGATTCCCAGCCTGATAATGGTCTTGTCAGGATGCTCTGCCGCATATGTATTTACTCGCTTTCCGATTTCCGAGAACAGATAACTGCCTCTTAATTTCAAATAATCCTCATTTACGTTTACCATCCTGATATCCACCTTTCAAATAATCGTTCAAAATCTTTAAAGCTTTATAAATTGGTATAACCCATTAAATATTCATCAATTTCTCTTGCACAGTCACGACCCTGACGAATAGCCTTAACTACCAGAGACTGTCCGGTGTGCATATCTCCTGCTGTGAATACCTTGTCCACAGAGGTCTTAAAGCTTGTGCCTGCTGTTGCTACATTGGTACGTCCGTCAACATCCACGCCAAAAGCATCTGTTACATAGGACTGGCTTCCCAAAAAGCCCGCAGCAATAAGTACTAACTGACAGGGAACTTCTTTTTCGCTTCCTTCGACGGGAACCATCATTCTGCGACCTGTCTTTTCATCAACCTTAGACTCAAGGCTTACCAGTACTGCACTTGAAAGCTCACCCTTCTTGTCCTTCTTGAATTCTTTTACAGTTGTTGTATAAATTCTGGGGTCATGGCCAAATACCGCAATTGCTTCTTCCTGACCGTAGTCAGTCTTGCATACAAGGGGCCACTGAGGCCAGGGATTGGATTCAGCTCTTACATCGGGAGCCTTAGGCATCATTTCAAGCTGTGTAACCGACTTACAGCCGTGTCTTACGCAGGTACCAACACAGTCGTTACCGGTATCACCACCACCGATTACGATAACATCCTTGCCCTTTGCCGAAATAAATGTACCTTCTTTAAGGTCATTGTCCCAAAGACTCTTTGTGGTAGAGGTCAGGAAATCAACCGCAAAGTAAATACCCTTTGCATCTCTTCCGGGAGCCTGGATATCACGGGGATTGGATGCACCGCATGCCAAAACAACCACATCGTAATCCTTCATAATGTCGGAAGCCTTAATATCCTTGCCAACATCTACAGAAGTCTTAAATTCAACACCCTCTGCTTCCATTACCGCTACTTTTCTGTCAATAATCTGCTTTTCAAGCTTCATATTGGGAATACCGTACCTGAGAAGTCCGCCTACACGATCGCTTCTTTCAAATACTGTAACCTTGTGGCCTCTTGAATTTAACTGATCAGCCACAGCAAGGCCGGAAGGGCCTGAACCGATAACCGCAATGCTTTTGCCGGTTCTGTTTACGGGAGGCTTTGGATCTGCCAATCCGTTGGCATAAGCATATTCGATAATAGCCATTTCATTCTCTTTTGTGGCTACAGCTTCTCCGTTAAGGCTGCAGGTGCAGGCCTTTTCACAAAGTCCGGGGCATACACGGCAGGTAAATTCGGGGAAGTTGCTGGTTTTATGCAGTCTTAAATATGCCTGTTCAAAATTACCGCGGTATACAAGGTCATTCCATTCCGGAATCAGGTTGTTCAGCGGGCATCCTGTTGTCATTCCCTTTATGTTCATGCCGGCCTGGCAGAAGGGAACGCCGCATTCCATACATCTTGCACCTTGTTTCTTTTGTTCTTCCAAAGAAAGAGGAAGGTGGAATTCTTCGAAGT
>JAZUJC010000234.1:0-3543 GCA_045642625.1 Lachnospiraceae bacterium | reverse complement strand
TCACCTTCCTCAACGGAAAAGGAAATATTGTCTACAGCAGTAAAGTTTCCGTATTTTTTTGTTAATCCATCAACAACTATTGCTTTCATTTTTTCTCCGTTCATTCACTTGGCTTTTCACCAAATTGTAATTTAGGAACTTTTGTTCCCTGCAAAAAACACAATATATCATTTAAAAGCATAAAAAAAGAGCAGCTCTACCAAGTTGCAAAAAACACTTACCAAGTTGCTCTTTTTTGTCTGTATAATAATTTTTATCTATTCTTCGTCCCTGATCTCGTTAAGGGCATCATTAATAATCCTTGCATCATTTCTCAAAATAAATAGGTTGGCCAGCCATGAGAATAAATACACGAAGAAATATATGGTTACCATCGCAATATATAATCCTACGGAGTCAAACCAGTCAAAGAAGTACCCTGCAAGGGATATTACTCCAAGCAAAAGAACAAAATGAATAATAACCCTGATTATCTCGGTGGTCCTTGTGACTGATTCTTTTGCAAAAATAACAACGGTTATCAACGCGGATAAAAATGCCGTTAATATTATTGCCATAGGCTGGTACCACCCAAGGCTTAAGGGATTACCCATAAGCTTTAGCACAATACCCTCAACACCTATACCAAACAGCATTCCGGTAGCTATAACAAGAGTTTCTGTGAATAAGACTCTCAACTTTTCTTTTGAAAATATATCTCTCATTACAGTTCAAGCCTCCCCTTAAATTCCTTTACATAGCTTCTGGAAATAGTTATTTCCTCGTCGTTTAACATTACCGCAATCAGCCGGCTTCCAAGCTCAGAACGCACTGCCTTAATCTTTTTTAAATTTACAATCATAGCCTTTGAGCATCTAAAAAAATATCTGCCCAGATTATCCTCCAGCTCGTAGAGACGGCTTTTGGTCTCATAGCAGTTTTCCCGGGTATATACGAAGGTTTTCTTATCAACCGACTCAATATAATATATCTGCTTAATCAAAAGGAAGCCGGTTTGTCCGTCACAGATTACCTGCAACTTATCCCGGCTTCCCTCCAATAATGCAATTGCCTCTTCAATGGTTTCCGTTTTTTCTGTTGCCTTTATGACGGCCGACTCTTCGCTGCTGTCAGCCACCTTAACAAAATCAACTTTCATTTACAACTCCAATACAAATACTTCATTGATAATCAATTATATCAGTTTTTGAAGTTATAAACCATACCGCGAAAATGTATCGCATATTATATATAAATATTATATTTCCTGTTATTTTGACAAAATATTCTTTTTGGCAGCCTCTAATGCATCAATCACATCATCACACCATTTATCAAATTCAGGGTCTTCCACCTGACATTCAGGATGACTGAGCACATAATCGATAGTTCTTCTTACGCCTGTGTCAAAAGAAATATTCATACAAAGACCCGGAACTGCCTTCTTAAGCTTGGAATTATCAAAAACAACCGAAGCAGCCTTATCACCGATTAATGATCCGTCAAAATCATAATCGGAAACAGCATCCAAGAAGCTTGATGCCACATAATAGGGCTTAAACTCTACACCTAAGGCTCTTGCAATTGATTCATAAATCTGATTCCAGGTAAGTGTTTCGTCGGAAGTAATCTGGAATGCCTCACCGACTGCATGACAGTTACCCATTAATCCGATAAAGCCCTTTGCAAAATCTTCATTAAAGGTCATTGTCCAAAGTGAAGTACCGTCACCATGAAGAATAACAGGCTTTCCCTCCAGCATTCTCTTAATCACCTGGTAGCTGCCCTTATTGCCATGAACACCAAGAGGAATGGAACGCTCATCATATGTGTGACTGGGACGAATAATTGTAACAGGGAACTGTTCCTCACGGTAGAGCTTCATCAAAAAGTCTTCACACTTAATTTTGTTTCTTGAGTACTCCCAGTAAGGATTTGCCAATGCAGTTCCTTCGGTTATAATATGACTCTTACAGGGTTTATGATAAGCAGATGCAGAGCTTATATACATAAACTGATTTGTGCGTCCCTTAAACAGTCTGTAATCTCTCTCCAGCTGTTCGGGAACAAATCCGATAAAATCACATACTGTATCAAAATGAATATCTCCGATAAGCTCAAGTACCTTTGCCTCGTCGTTAATATCGCAGTTAAGCAGTTTAACTCCCTGAGGGATTTCGCTCAACCTGTTTCCACGATTAATTAAATAAAGCTCCCATCTCTCATCAGCAGCCAGTGCTCTGGTAATAGCCATACTGATTGTTCCGGTTCCACCGATAAATAGTGCCTTCATATATATAATCCTCCAATACTCATTATCCCGGCAAATATATTGCCTTCAAAATATATTTAAGCACACCCTGTAATCTTATAATATGAATTAATCTCATAAAAATAGGAGTTTTTACTCAAAAGAAAAAATGCACCGGTTTATCGACGCATTATAACCACTCGTAATCTCCGCCGGTAACCGCAAGGCTTAAAAGCATATCCATCTTTTCAACTTCCTCTTCACCCTCGATCACCATTATAAGCTTAGCTGCTTCGTGAGGAGTAGGAAGCTCCTCATCGGGACCGATTTCCATATCCGGCTCAACACCGCAGTAAGGACATACCAGCTTAGGGGCAATCTTTAAATCAAGAAATCTTTCGTCGCAATCCTCGCACTCATAATATCCGCACATTACAGTGCCATCAGGTACATAATACATTTTCTTTCTCCTTATATCTGTTCCAAAATATATGCCTTAACACCTTCAAGGCTGCTGTTTTTCCATTCACCAAGCTCCGCTCTATCGGCAATAGGAAGAATAATCTGCATATCCAGAGTTTCACCCGGCACTCTTCCGCTTCGCAGTGGTTCCATAAAGTTCTCCATCCACATCTCATCCGTAGCGTTTGAATATATATCAGGCTTTAAATATTTAAGCTGCCTTTTTGTGGCCGAAATAAATGCCTTGGCCGATAACGGTTCCAGCAGGTTATATTCTTTTTCCGTTACATCAACAAAAATAGCGGGAAGTTCACCTTTTTTAATTCGTCCCCGGTCTCGGTCAACAGTAATACCCATAGCTTCAAAAGAAAACTCTTTTTCGTTTAGTTTAAGCCTGATAAGCAATCCTTTTTCGGTATTAAACTGGGCTCTTTGGTAATCCGTGTCAAAAATAAAATTGCCCAGAGAATAAAAAATCGCTTTGTCTCCCACAAGCTCATAATTCATGGGAACGTGGGGATGATGAGCCACGATAATGTCAGCCCCCATCTCCAGATATAGGTGATAACGGTCCCTGGTATAAGGGGCCGGAAGGGATGTAAATTCCTCGCCTGCATGAGCCACTACAATGCACCAGCGGCATTTTGCCTTAATCTCGTCTATGCGCTTTTGTATAAGTTCAAGGTCGCTCCAGCTAAAGCATCCGGGAGTATCCTCCGAGGCTTTTCTGCAGGCTCTTTGGTAACCGACACCAATTATTCCGATTCCCCCGGCATCCTCAAAGTATACAGGAGTGGATGCGGCTTCCAAATCAATGCCCACACCTATTGTTGCAGTGCCTCGCTTCTTTG
>JAZUJC010000233.1:0-5183 GCA_045642625.1 Lachnospiraceae bacterium | reverse complement strand
GGAGTAAGTAATCTACGCCGTCCTGGATGAACTTCTGAGCTGCATTGATCTGTTCGTCATTCTTTAATGAGTAGAAGAAAGAAGCTTCGTAACCGTTAGCTTCGCAGAAGGTAGCCTTTAAGTCTCTGTCGTTAGCTGAACGATAACCGGACTCGTTAGGATCGTTGTTGATGATACCAACCTTGATAAGTCCGTCTGCTGTAGGTTCAACAGATACTTCTGTGCTGGTTTCTGTCTTTGTTTCTGTACTTGTTTCTGTCTTTGTTTCGGTGCTGGTTTTTGTTTCATCCTTACCACCGCAGGCAACAAGTGAAAGAGTCATCATTGCTGCCATGAAAATTGCTGCGAATTTTCTCATAATAAAACCTCCCTGGTTTGTTACTTATTACAGGACTATTCCTGTGAACAATGTAATCATATCTTCAGGGAGGTTAAATAACCATAAATAAAAATATTTGTTTGGTTAATATATTTACGATTTATTAACAACTATGTGTTTTTTTTACGACGGAAGTTGGTTTTTTTAATTATTCCGTCAAAAAAATATCCTTTTCGCACATAAAACGGTATTTTTATGCATATACCTCATACGGAAGCTTAACCTTAACGCAGCTACCCTCTCCGTATTCGCTCTCGATAGTCACTCCGTACTCATCGCCAAACTTCAGTTTAATGCGTTCATTAACATTCAAAAGGCCATACATATTTTTCTTTTTATCGGCCTCTTCGCT
Organism: Lachnospiraceae bacterium; assembly: GCA_045642625.1. Lineage (GTDB taxonomy): Bacteria > Bacillota > Clostridia > Lachnospirales > Lachnospiraceae > UBA1258. The sequence goes on along the minus strand of JAZUJC010000233.1, from coordinate 4,452 downwards.
TTCTACAGGGCCCTTTAAGCTTAAGTTAACCTCTTCAAGACGCTCCGGAGTCATTCCCATTCCGTTATCACTTACTAAGATATAGTAGAAGTCCTTTTCTCTTTCCGTGGAAATTGTAATTTTGCCAAGACCCCGCTTGTTTTTTATTCCATGATACAGAGCATTCTCAACCAGTGGCTGCAGTGTGATTTTAGGAATCATAAAACCGTTAAGGCTTTCGTCGGCATCAACCTCATAGTTTAGTATATCCTGATACCTTACCTGCTGTATCTTAAGATAACTGTTTACATGAAGCAGTTCGTCGGCAACAGTAACCGTTTCACGGCCGCGGCTAAGGGAAGTTCTAAAGAAATCAGAGAGGCTTTTAACCATCTCCACTACTTCTTTCTGCCTGTTTCCCTCTGCCAGCCACACAATGGTATCCAGGGTATTATACAGGAAATGAGGGTTAATTTGGGCCTGCAGCAATTCAAGCTCCGCCTCACGAAGGTTAATCTGCTCCAGTGTAACCTGATCAAGAAGCGCCCGTATCTTTTCAATCATTGCGTTAAGGGATTGCGAAAGTTCCGAGGCTTCCAAATCTTCATAATGCTTGGCCCTTACACTCAAATCACCCCTGGCCACCTGATTGGTGACCTCGGAAATCTCCCTGATTGGCTTGGTAATACTGTTTGGAATCGATATTGAAAGAAAAAGAACCACACCCAGCACTATCACATAGACTACAGCTGACACCGTAAGGAAGTTCCTGAAAAACAACTGATATTCTTCTCTAAGTTCCTGAATCTCACGGATTTCAAAAAAGATGTACTGGAATATAGTCTCTCTTACCAGGGAGGTTACAATCTGAACGTCGTTTTCCCAAATTTCGATATTTGCCTCGTAATTGTTACCGGCTTCAAGGTTCCTTTCAATTCTCTCTTTGTAAGTAGCAAGATTAGTCAGGTATTTCTTTACACTTATTAAGCGTTCTTCGTTATCCTTGCTTTCAGTCAAAGCTTCAAGACCTTCTACTACTCGATTGGCATCCTCTAAAAGGCCGTCAAGCTCAGACTCTTCTATTGTTTTGTTACCAACAATAAGCAAATATGTTTCGTAGTCATAATCCTTTTTAAAATCAAGGGAAAATTCACTTGCCAGGTTGGCGGAATTCATCATTTCCTCGTATTTTTTGTTACTGTTCAGCGAAGATACGGCTATGAAAATAGTAAACAAAGCTAACGGAACAATGAGGATAATGAAGGAATATCTGATTTTAGCGGCAAGGGGCAACTTAGCCACTTTTTTCCTTAAATTGGTTTTCATTCTTCGCTTTCTCCGCCTGCTTTTCTGCCTTCACGATAGTTGGTGGGAGTCACACCCATTACTTTTTTGAAAATAAAAGAAAAATAATGAGGGTCTCTGTAACCTACCTGCGCTCCTATATCACTGCTTCTGTACGCCGTTGTCTTGAGCAGGGTCTTGGCCTTCTCAATTCGCAAATCCGTAAGATACTTAATAAATGTAGAACCGGTTTCCTGACTGAAAATCATGGAAAGATGATTGGGTGAAATATTTACATGGGCAGCCAGCTGATTAAGTGAAAGATCATCATTCATATAGTTACTTTCAATATACTTAACCGCTTCTTTAATTACCTCACCGTACCGACTGTTTGAAACTTCGTTCCTTAATGAAATAGTCTTTTCAATAATGCCGGTAATATATTCAAATGTGGAATTGGCACTGCTTAAAATCCGTCCCTCCGAATCAAGGGTAGGTATAACCGAGCTGTCAACACCGATTTTACCAAGGAAGTTGGCAGCACAAAAATATGTATCCAGTGCAATATACTGTCTAAACATCATAGACTCCATTGCACTCTTACCAACGCTGTTAAAATATTCACTTACAAAGAAAGAAGTTTCATCTTCATTTCCGGTCTTTAAAAATTCATCTATTTTAACCTTGTCTACCTGAGTCGGGTCAATATCATTTATAGAAAAGAATCCGTCCACCGAATTTTCATTACTTATAATCTGATTGTTATCCAGTAAGTACTGGTATGCAAAAGCACGGCTGGCGCTTTCGTAGGACTTGGCCACATCGGATATACGCACCACGCTGTTTCCCACACCCACAAAATACTTAATATGAGGATATTCTTCATAGGTTTCTTTTATTCCGTTCAAAAGAAAATCCTCAGTCACCTTAAGCTCATCCTCAGAGTCAGCCATTACAAGAATACCCTTGCCTTCAACACCTCTGTCAAAAACAACGGCACGTTTATCGTTAACAATTTCTTCTATCTTTTCTTCGGTTGCCACAACGCTTCCTGAATATTCACCAAAGCCATGTCTTGAGGACTGTGCACGCATTAAAATAACGTTATAGCATATTGCGGTCAGATCGATATTTAATTTTTCAGCCTCGTTCATAAGCTCGGTAGAGGATACTGTTCCTGTACAAAGATGCTGAAATAATTTTGCCATTTCGCCCTGACGGTTTTCCCTGTTATCCTGCTCATATTTGGACAAAAGGCGCGCGTCCGAGCGGGCTTTCTCAATCTTTTCCGAAATTTCATCAATAGCCTTTAAAAGCTCCGCACCGTCAATAGGCTTGGTAAGATAGCCTGCAACGCCAAGCTTAATTGCTTCTTTGGCATACTCAAATTCGGTAAATCCGGAAAGAATAAGAATTTCCATCTTCGGAAATTCCTTCTTTATAAGCCTGCTGAGCTCCAACCCATCCATAAAGGGCATTTTAATATCAGTAATAACAATGTCCGGCTGAAGCTTCTTTATCATCGGATACGCAAGCTCGCCATCAGATGCCTCACCGCAAAAATTGTATCCGTGGGCATCCCAGTCTACATTGTTTTTTATTCCGTCTCTTACTACAAATTCGTCTTCAACAAGAAAAATTTTCACTCTGTTATCGTCCATACAAACCGTGTTTCCTGTAATCATTTTCTTTTACCCAAAACGCCCCACGCAGGGCGAAAGATACCGCATACAACTATATAGTAACAATTAATTACCCTTATATCCAAAGATATGTTACTTATATGTTCAATGATATATTATCACAATATGCCATAAAGTTGTCTATTGTTAAGAAGGATTATTGCCCTCCCCCTCCGATATGTTATAATATCAAGGATATTTGTTTCGCAGCCGTAGTGTTTATGCGTTCACAGCATTACTGTTCCAAACTCTAAATATACAGGTTGCGATTTATTGAGAACATTATGATAAAGAACAAAAAAATCAATCTTACTAAAATTGAGATAATCGGCTTTGCATTTTTACTGATTGAGCTTCTTCTTATATTCATTGCAAACCTTACATGCTCGGCAAAATATGTTGACTGCGATACTGCCAAGCTGTTCGAGCATATTATAAAGATGTGGGAGCACAAAACCCTCACAATAGATCAGTGGTTTTACTCTACTACCATCGAATGGGACTGCACCACTATTTTTGCCCTGCCAATTTACGGACTTACCAAAAACATTTTCCTGGCATGCTCGATATCAAATCTGTTGCTGACACTTATTTTCGTATACACCGTATTCTTCATTTTTAGAGGTTATTCGAAGATTTATCCCCTGGGAACCTGCAGCATTATATTACTGCCCTGGACCCTTGGCATGCTGGATTATTACAACATGATGTTCTTCGCAGGCACTCAGTACATTGTAAAGGTCACTGTGCCGCTAATGTTTATCGGGCTTATTTTGTGTATCGAAAAAGAAGATATGGCAAAGTGGTGGAAAAAGAAAGATTTTGTATTCCTGCTTGTTCTTTTCCTTTTCTTCTTTTTCACAACAACTGCCTCCAGCAGCATTTACGTAACCGTATCGGGCATAGCCCCGATTGTACTGGCCCTGGCTGTCTACAAGCTGCTTAACTGGTCAAGGGTAAAATCGATTTACTACATTATCGCTCCTTTAATGCTTGTTCTTCTGGTTCTCGGATATATAATAAATGCCAATGTTTTGGGCGGAACAAGAGGGGATGGAATTACATATATAGAGGTACACAGCGTTTTCAACAATTTCCAGGAAGGACTTATGGGAATGTTTGAATTGTTTGGCGGTACAACAATATATGATGATACCAAGGTAATGTCCTACTATGGCATAGCTCAGTTCTTCAAATTTTTATTTGTACTGTTTCTGCTTGGCAATGCTTTCATTTCCCTCGGAAACATATTTAAGAAAAAGTCAAACCTGCTAAAAAGCCTGCTTACAGCGGTATTTTTCTGGAATTGGCTTATCCTTATCCTTACACTTACTCAGGCAGGCTCAGCAACCTTTGAATACAGGTATCATTTAATCGGAATGATTCCCCTAATGATTCTTTCTGTCGCCAATCTGATTGATCTGGTTAAGGGATGTAAGGTGCCCAATAATGTAATGGCCTATATTTCATATGCGCTTTTGACTGTTGCCATTCTTTTCTGTTACAA
>JAZUJC010000232.1:0-4113 GCA_045642625.1 Lachnospiraceae bacterium | reverse complement strand
TCAGGATCAAGCTCTGCAGCAACCGAAGCATTTGCAGGGTTTGCTTTCTTTTCAGCGGGAGCCTTATCAACATAAACCATAACTACTTCTTCACCGTCCATTGAACCGGTATTTGAAATTTCTACCTCTACTTCAAGGCTTGTCTTCTGAAGTTCGAAGAAGTCGGCATCGGCACCGGGAACAAAACCGGTTGCCTTTACACAGGAATCAGCCTTGAATGTGGTATAGCTTAATCCATATCCGAAAGGATATATGGGTGTACCTGTAAAATATCTGTAGGTACGGTTCTTCATTGAATAATCAGTAAATTCAGGCTGGTCACCGTCCTTGTAGAAGGTTACGGGAAGCTTACCTGAAGGGTTAACCTTACCAAACAAAACATCAGCGAGAGCCTGTCCGCCCTGTCCGCCTGAATACCAGCAATCAACAATTGCATCTGCCTCATCGTTAAGCTCCTGCAAATCAATTGCTGAACCTGCGTTAAGAACAACCACAAGCTTCTTGTTGTTTTCTTTTGCAGTCTTAATAACATTCTTGTACAAACGAATCTGTGATTCGGGAAGCTTTAATGAAACCTTGTCACCGGAAGCAAACATGTTACCGGTATCACCCTCTTCACCCTCGATAGTTGCATCCAAGCCAAGGCAGAGAATTGTAATATCTGAGTTTTTGGTAACAATAATAGCTTCAGACATTCTGTCATCGTGCTTTGCAAGGTTTGAATAGCCTTCCTGATATAAATGAGCACCATCACTGAAAAGGACTCTTGAAGAAGTATTCTTTTTGATACCTTCAAGATTTGTAACATATTCGGAAGCGGTTCCAAAATAGTTGCCTTCAAGAACAGTTCTCAGATTTGCAGTAGGGCCCACAACACCGATTGTCTTGTACTCGCCGTCTTTTATAGGCAGAACGCCGTTATTTTTAAGCAATACAATAGACTTCTGAGCTGCTTTTAAGGACACTGCATTGTGCTCGGGTGTGTCATTTTCAAGATAAGAAATTGCATCATAAACAGAAGTCTTTTTATTGGCATCTTCGTCACTTCTGGGAAGGATACCTAACTTCATACGGGTAGCCATAAGCCTTGTGCATGCGGTTCTCATATCCTTTTCGGTAATGAGCTTGTCCTTTAATGCTGCCAAAATGCAAAGATATGTGTTACCGCAGTTAAGATCACAGCCTGCGTTTAATGCCATTGCTGCCGATTCAGCAGGGCTGTTGGTTATTTTGTGATTTTCATGGAAGTCTCTGATAGCCCAGCAGTCACTTACAAAGTGACCCTTGAAGCCCCATTTTCCACGGAGAATCTTTTTCATAAGTGTTTCAGAGCCACAGCAGGGTTCATCATTTGTACGGTTGTATGCACCCATTACGGATTCAACCTTACCCTCTTTAACAGCTGCCTCAAATGCAGGAAGGTAAGTTTCCTCCATATCTTTCTTGGATGCGATGGCATTGAAATGGTGTCTCTCTCCTTCAGGACCTGAATGAACGGCAAAATGCTTTGCACATGCTGCCACCTTTAATGTATCACATTCAGGATAGTTATCGATTCCCTGTAAGCCCTTAATAAAAGCAACACCAAGCTTTGTGGTTAAGTAGGGATCTTCACCGTAGGTTTCATGACCACGGCCCCATCTCTGGTCTCTGAAAAGGTTAATATTGGGTGACCACATTGTAAGTCCCTTATAAATATCTCTGTCACCCTCAGCTGCCTGAGCATTGTATTTTGCACGGGCTTCGGTAGAAATAACCTGAGCGATTTCAAATAATAATTCATCATCAAACATGGCAGCCAGGCCGATTGCCTGAGGAAATACAGTTGCTGTACCTGCTCTTGCAACTCCGTGAAGTGCCTCATTCCACCAGTTGTAAGCGGGAATTCCGAGTCTGTCAACCGCTTCAGCATCATATTTAAGCTGCTTGGCGACTTCCTCGATTGTCATTTTTGATACCAGTTCTTCGGCATCTTTGTAAAGATTACTCATAAAAATATAAACCCCTTTCATACTTTATATTTTGAAAGACAAATTTAATTGCTTTTATTTTCTTCTAATTCTACCCCACTTACAATTCATAAAACATCAATTTTCTTCTTATTAGTTGCTATAAAGTATTTTTTTGAAGTTATCGTATATTCTTTTTGCCAGTTCACGCTTTGTCTGCGGATGCAGCTCATACCTGAATCCCAAATCATAGGCATCAACCATTAGTGAATTGGGAATATCCTGAAGACCTGCCTGCACTTTTCTGAAATCATCCCAGATGGTTGTTCCTCGATCATCATCTTCCTGGCCAAAGAACGGAAGCTGTACATAAACCAGGGGCCTGTTTCCAAACAGTTCACGAATGCCCTCCACAAACTCTCTCATAAGGGGATCATAGTCCATAAACATTCTTGAATTGGACTCTCCCTGATAGAAAAGGAACGCCTTTACGGACATATTTCTCAGAGGATAAATCATTTTATTGTACATACCGTTTGGCCTGTATAAAAAGAACATGGAATCCGGAAGGTTTTCAACCACACCGCCGTTTTCTTTTGTAAAGTCACATCCGACTTTCATCTCATACCGGCCGTCAAGGGCTATTTTTTCGCCTTCAATGTCAAGATAATAAGGCATTTCAGGCACAAAACCACCGTATCTCTGTGATACCTTAACTCTCACCACCAAAGTGTTATGTTCCTTTAATACATCTTCGGATATTTCATATCTTCTGGGAGGGTATCTGTAGAAGGTCTCCCCTACCTTAACACCGTTAATATAGGTTTCATCGGCATCAATAATCGTTCCAAGGTATAATCTCGCCTTTTTACCCAAAAGATTCTCCGGAACATCAAAGTTTTTAAGCACCCACACCACACCTCTTACATCATGTAAAAATGCACTTTCATTGGGCGCCTCCCATCTCTCGGGAACGTTTATGTACTTAGGCTTTTCACCCGGCTCAAATAATGTAGTCCTGTCTTTATAGCCAAGTTTAAGTCCCTCATCGGCATTATTGACCCTGACAGAATATGCTCCTTGAGCCATAAGATCGTTTTTCTGCTGATTGTCTACAAATTCCCTTGACTTATCGTTCCTAATAACCCTGTCATAGCAGAATTTACAATACTGATTTACGCCGCAGTTACAACCCTTTTCACCACGATTAACAGCATTGGCTTTAAGAATTTTTCCGACCTTAACAAGTCTTTCTTCTTCAATCAGGGCCTCTATCTGAATGCCGCCGCATCCGGTCTGCAAAAGACCCACGGGTACATCTTCGTCGGCATTAACATACTCGGCAAAATAAAAGCCCAGCGCGCTGAACTGATATACATTCTCCTGAGTAGCCTTTTTCCAAACACCCTTATAAATATCATTGTTTTTTTCATTAAAGTCCCATTCCTTGGGCACTTCAAAATGTCGAATGTTACCGTTATTAATTTTCTTACAGTACTCACGGTTCAAATCCAGTGTTCTTGCCACCGGGAGTTCCATATTTGACTGTCCCATTAACAGGAAAACATCACCGAACATTACATCGCTTATCGTAATCTTTTCTTTTTCGTCAGCGATTTCAATGCTGTAGGGTCCGCCCTTTTTTACAGGCGAAAAGGCAATCGAAAAATTGCCTTCTTCGGTTGCCTCTGATGTTTTCTCTTCTATTACTTCATCCTTACAGTCAATGAGCCTTACAGTCACATTGCAGAAAGGGTCAGCCTGTCCCCACACCAGGTTCTCGGTATCTCTTTGAAGGACACAGCCATCGGATAGTAAAGAGGATATTTTCATTAGTATAATTCTCTTCCTTTCTCATCAGGAATAAGTGTTTTTCTGTAAAAATATGAGTTAATGACATCACGCCATTCTTTTGAATGCCACAGCTGATGCTCCAGACGATCACTTACGCGCTCAAAGCTGTCCTCGGGAACCAGCCCCTTAAGCTGTTTCCAAAGGTCATTCATCACTTCAACATCCTCGGCACCCTCAAAGTGGGTATCATATATATGCTGAATAATGGTTTTTCCGCTTTTAAGCACATGAGTGTAGGGCATCTTATGGAAGAACAAAAGAAGTTCATCCGGAGTGGTTTCAGCACTTTCATACATTGAAGCCAAAGGCT
>JAZUJC010000231.1:0-3362 GCA_045642625.1 Lachnospiraceae bacterium | reverse complement strand
CTTTTAAGATGACGTTTCCGGTATTGTTAATTGCCGACTTTACGGCAGCCAGCTGCGTAAGCACCTCCGAACAATCGCGGCCCTCTTCCACCATTTTCTTTATGGACTCAAGGTGACCTATTGCCTTGGAAAGACGATTGAGAACAGCCTTAGTATTTGCATGAACATGGGGATGCCCATTATGAGCATGAGCATGGCCGGTATGTTCATCAAGAATGTGATCATCATGCGTATGTTCATCATGCGTATGTTCATCATGAGTATGTGTCACAACGGCTCCATCCTCGAGAACATGGGTGTGCTCTCCTGCTGAATGGAAATTTTCTTCGTGTGATGCTGATTTGTTTTTCTTGTTATTTTCCGGCATTGTTAATCCTCTAATTGTCTTTTCAGTGCTTCAATAATAGCACAGTTGGGAACAATTAGACTATTATTATTTAAAAGTTTATCATCACTTAATATTTCTTTGGTGTTGCCAAAGGCCTTAACCTGACCGGCTCCTATCAACAGTACCTTGTCCGTGGTTTCCCAAATAAAGTCAAGATCATGTGAGGCAATAATTTTGGTGCCGGGCAATTTCTTTATCAGTTCAACAATTCTCCTCCGATTAAAAGGATCCAGATTACTTTCCGGCTCATCCATAATAATGGTTTCCGGCTCCATCGAAAGAATCGAGGCTATTGCTGCCAGCTTCTTTTCACCACCGGACAGTTTGTAATTGGCTCTGTCCTTTAAGTGTTCACAGCCGGTCAGTTCCATAGCCGACCGAGCTCTGGCAGCCACCTCTTCTTTACTGTAACCATAATTGTCCGGTCCGAAACAGACATCCTGATATACGGTATGGCAAAAGAGCTGATTATCCGAGTCCTGTAACACAAACCCGGCATTTTTGCGCACCGATGCAAGATTCTTTTTATCTACGGGATAACCTGATATTTTAATCTCACCTGTATAGTTTAACTCAAGCCCCAGCATAAGCTTCATAAGGGTGGTCTTTCCGGCACCGTTGGCACCGATTAATCCAATACTCTCACCCCTGTTAATACAAAAAGATATATCATCCAGTATCGTATTGGTGCCATCATAGCTAAAACTTACTTTATTCATTAAAACAGCACATTCTTCGTTCATTTCAGGTCAAATCCTCTAAGCTTCATACTTTCATATATTTCTTCGGACCGGTCAAAACATCTTAACAGCATTTGCCCAGCCAGGCTTCCCCACACTTTAAACTGAACGCCATTCTGCCCCGGCGCCCTTAAGGAATAGGCTGTAGTAACCCTCTCACTCTCCTCAAGCAGCAGGCCTATATACCTGTAGGTCAGCATAATCTGTATTACCATTACTTTAGGAAGCCTTATTTGCCTTAAGGCCCTGCAAAATTTATCTATGGATGTGGTGGCAATGAAAACAAAAGACATAATAACCGCATAAAGTCCTTTTAAGGACAGTGTTATCATCGATACTACTCCGGCCCTTACAACCACATTTCCCAATATGTAAGGTTCCTTATCAATTATCAAATTGATTACCCCCACCAGCAATATCAGGGGCAAAATTATTTTAAACCGCCTCAGAGTATCCAGTACACTCAAATCGGCCAAAACAAAAAGCACAAAAGGTACCACTGCCAGTATCAAAATAAGCTGTAGGTTATAACGATTTACAGCCATGGTGAACCCTATATAAATAAGCACAACAAAAAACTTGACCAGTGGATGAAGTCTGTTCATCCACCGGTCACGATTGTTCAAATCATCTATATGTTGTATTGTCCCAAGGGCTTTACTGATTTTACTCATTAGCTTTTACTTTTTTTCCTGCTGCATTTTCTGATAATCAATGCAAGCGATACAGCGACAATTACTACTATAATACTACCTACTATACCTGAAAAACTTGTTCCCAAATTTGATTCACCGGAGGCAAAAGAATAATCAGGAAGAAGTGCTGTGGTTTCCTGAACTTTGGAAGCTCCTTCATATACAGAACCTACTGCTTCAAGCTCTGTTGAACCGGTTATACGTTCCATAGACCATTCAAGACCATCGGGATAAGAAGAAGCCAGCAGTGATAATCCGCCACCAATCAAAAGAGCGGTAACGCCTAATGTAATCATAGTTGCCTTAAGGCTGAGCCTGCCTTCTTTTCCAGCTTTGACATCAGCAGAAACGGTATTTGTGCTTACACGGTCATAGCCATATAAAAGCTCGGGACGAGCCTCATGTACAAATACTAAAACAGCAGCTGTAATCAAGCCCTCAACAAATCCGATTGCCAAATGAATGGGCTGCATTGCTGCCACAAAGGTCTTAAAGGGAAGCTCGGTAATACCTGAAATAAGGGTCTGTAATGTAACGCTGAAGGCTCCAAGCTGAAGGCTCAATACACAGCCTATTACTGAAGCAGCTATAATTTTCCCCTTATTGAAACCCTTTCTCATTATAGGACTCCATACAAGAAATCCTCCGACAAAGCATCCGTAAAATGCCATATTCCAAACATTACAGCCCAAAGCCAGCAAACCTCCGTCCGCAAACAGAAGGCACTGAATCAGCAGAACTGAAATCATTGTAATAAAACCGGCATAAGGACCCAGCAACGCGGTAAGCAGCATACCTCCGCAAAGATGTCCGCTGGAACCGGTTCCCGGAATCGTAAAATTAATCATCTGGGTAGCAAATACAAATGCTCCCATTACTCCCATTACGGGGATTTTCTTGGAATAATCTTCTTTAGTAAGCTTATAAACCGATGTACCTGCTGCGGTACCGCTGGTAACATACATTGTTGCAGCTACTGCGGGGCTTATAAGGGCGTCAGCCATATGCATATCGTAATCCTCCTTTAACAATAATGATACTGTTACTAACGAAAAAAATCCCCCTCAAGATTACGCTAATAATGATGTTATCATATCTGCATCAACCGCGTAAGCCCAGGGGGGGGATATAAGAATCAAATCGCTCAATATTCAATTTTACTGTATTTCTTCGTCATCAACCTGGCTTAAGAACAGTTCAAGCATCAGGTTCCAGTCAGCGTATGTTGCATCACCGCGATGATCGGCCAGAATTTCCATATTTGCCAAAAAATGTCCCATATATTCTGTAACTTTTTTAGCTCCGTAGTAGTTAAGGTGATCACCCTTATCACGGGTATCGCGAGCCCAGTCGATACAAATCTCTGAAGGAATGAAGTTTAAGTCAACATAAGGAATATCCAGTTCTTCAGCAAACAGGGCCGCACCGTTATGACTCTTCATGTCCCAGTTTACAGTACTTGGTACACTGTAAAGAACAAGAATAGCGCCCCGATCTTCGCAAAACTCCTTCATCTCTTTAACATACTTCTTGTTGCTT
>JAZUJC010000230.1:0-6579 GCA_045642625.1 Lachnospiraceae bacterium | reverse complement strand
GTGAATTGGAAAAGATAGCGTCATTTGCCGATGATAATCGTGAAGTTACCGTTAATGTTGGCCTTAGATGCAATTATGATGTTGGTGACGGCGTGATATCCCGATTCGGAATGGATGTGGATTCCGATGAGTTTGCGGATGCGGTTAATCGCATAAAAGAGTCGGTCAACTTGCATTTAATAAACCTCCAGTGTCACTTTGCCAAGAGAAGTGTGGAGTACTGGCCTGCGAGAGCTAAAGGAATGATAGCTGTTGCAGATAGGGTTGCTAAGGTTCTTGGTTACGTTCCGGACAGAGTTGATTTAGGTGGCGGAATATACGGAAATATGCATGAGGATCTTAAAAAGCAGTTTAGCTCACCGATTCCTTCATATGATGATTATGCTGAGGCTGCAGCTAAGATTTTTGCCACTCATTTTGGTGAAAACGGACCCGAATTACTGATAGAGCCGGGTTCTGCACTTGCCGGTGACTGCATGAAATTTGTCGGTCGCATAGAAAATATAAAAAGTATACGCGGCAAACACTTTGCGGCAATGCTTGGAAGCCAAAAGAATATCAGTATGAGTGGCGTTAATCCGCCCATGGAAATATATAAAAACGGAGAACAGAGGGCCAATTTTACCGATTTGGATATTGTTGGTTATACCTGTATTGAGGGAGATGTACTGTTTAGTAAATACTCCGGTGATTTGGCAGTGGGTGATTTTGTTGTATTCAGCAATTGCGGATCCTACTCGCTTGTAATGAAGCCTCCGTTTATTATGCCCAACTTCCCTGTTTTGGATATTTGCAATAGTGGATTATCAGGGAAATTTGATATCCAAAAAGTAGAGTTGATAAAAAGAGCTGAATCTTTTGAGGATTTATTCGGTACGTTTTCTTTTTAAATATTTGAAAGTCGAAAGGTAATTTGCTGATGGGCTTAATAAACAGAGCAATTAAGCGTTTTTTTGACATTTTAATATCGGGAATAATAATAGTACTTTTGCTTCCTCTTTGGATTGTTCTTTCTATAGCGGTTAAGGTGGATTCCAAGGGCCCTGTTTTGTTTAAGCAGGGACGTCGCACCAAAAACGGCAGAGTGTTTAATATGTGGAAATTTCGCTCTATGATAGTCAATGCCGAGCATATGGGTGCAGGGCTGTTTAATTATGAGGATGATCCCCGTGTTACCAAAGTGGGAAGGTTTTTAAGAAATTCAAGTCTTGATGAGCTTCCGCAGCTTTTTAACATTTTTGTGGGAGATATGTCCTTTGTAGGGCCAAGACCCTGTGTAACCTATGAACTTGGTGATTTTGACACATTAAACAAAAGATATAAAAAACGTTTTGAAGTTAAGGCAGGACTTACCGGACTTGCCCAGGTTAAGGGCAGAAACGATATTACCTGGGACCAAAAGGTTGGTTTTGACAACGAATATGTGGACAAGTTTAAAAAGAAAGGAATTCTTGTGGATATATCCATTCTTTTTATGTCTATAGGTAAGGTGTTTAAAAGAGAAAATATATATGAGACAAAGACAGATGAGTCTGTAGACGATGTTAAAGCAGCACAAGAGGCTGAAGCAGAAATAATCAGAATTGCTCATTTGCCGGATTAGGTAGTTGTGGAGGTTTATTGATGGCTAAGTATGATGTAAAGGACAGGATGATTTGGCTTGGCGGAGAAATAATGCATGTTAATGATGCTAAAATAAATGTTCTTTCTCCTACCAGTCAGTTCGGACTTAATGTTTTTGAAGGAATTCCCTGCTACTGGAATGAGGAAAAGCAACAGCTCTATGCATTTAGATTAGCTGATCACTACAAGAGATTAAAAAGATCGCAGCGACTTCTTATGCTTGAGGATAAATATACGGTTGATGAGCTTAAAAAAGCATTTGTTGATGTAATTAAGGCCAATGAGTATAAAGAAAATCTTTCTGTACGCCAGACTCTTTTTGTGGATGGTTTCGGTTCATGGGGCTCACAGGAAACCGTTAATATGTTTGTAGCCCCGATTCCTCGTGCAAAAACCAGCGCTGAATACAATAAAAAAGGCTTAAATTGCTGTGTAAGCTCGTGGCGCAGGATAAATGATACAACATTATCTCCTCGAATCAAATGTGGAGCCAACTACATAAACAGCCGTATGGCTCAGCGTGAAGCCTTAAGAAACGGCTATGATACCACTATTTTTCTTAATGATGCCGGTAAGGTTGCTGAGGGTCCCGGTTCTTGCTTATTTATCGTCAGAGACGGAAAGCTGATTACTCCCTTATTAACCGACAGTGTGCTTGAGAGCATTACAAGAGATACGTTAATAGTTTTGGCAAAAGAAATGGGAATTTCGGTTGAGGAGAGAACCATAGACCGCACCGAGTTATATATGTGTGACGAAGCATTTCTCTGCGGTTCGGCTATGGAACTGACACCCATTATTTCAATAGACGGATACAATGTTTGCGGCAGGGAAATATCCGAAAAGCTGCATACAAGGTATATTGAAGTAGCAATGGGAAACGATGAAACCAAGAGCGAATGGGTAAGTCCGATATATTAATCCCGTTTCGGTATACAGTGATAATCAGTACGATAAGGAAAGGCTTTATTATAAATTGAGCGAAGAATACATAATATACAAATATAATGATGTGTCTTCAGATAACGCTTTTGATTGGACGGAGTTGGGGTTAACTCTTAAGGTAAGAAAATATTTTATTAAGGGAGTACCCATAAAATCCTTTGCCATAGGGGCTTTATCATGTTTATTTCGCCATAGGGTATATTGTCTGTATGATAATCATGGTTTGGTCCACTATTCTTTTTTGATTCCGCATTGCAGCAAATATCCTTTTACCCAAAAGAAAGATTATGTTATAGGCCCTTGTCGGACAGATGACAGGCGTCGCGGAGAGGGAATATACGGCAGAATGCTCAATTATTTGGGGCAAGTTGTTCGGAAGCAAAGCGGAGATTCCTATGTTTTGGTAAGAGAAGCGAATATATCGTCAACAAAGGGAATAGAAAAAGCAAAGTTTGAAAGAGCAGGCGTTTGCACAAAGAGTAAAATACTTAAGCATTACAAATATTACAAATTATTTGGTAAGGCCGAGTAATAGATGAATTACGATTTAGAGGAAGTGCAGGATGATAAAGGATAGGTTTGACAATGAAATAGTGTCGGTTATTACTCCTGTATATAATGCCGAGCGATTTTTACGCGAGACGGTGGAGTCTGCACTTAATCAGACATATCCTCAAATGGAAATAATCCTGGTGGATGATTGTTCACCCGACAAATCGTCAGAAATAATAAAAGAATTAATGGCGACTTATCCCAATATTGTATATCACCTGCAACCAAGCAATATGGGAGCCGGGGTGGCAAGAAACACGGCACTTGAGCTTGCCAATGGAAGATACGTGGCTTTTCTTGATGCCGATGATGTGTGGAAGCCCGAGAAAACCGCAAGACAGCTTGAACTGATGAAAGAAAAAGGCTCGCCATTTGGATATACTGCAATCGAAATGATTGATGAAACCGGTAAGGTTGTTAAAGGCAAAAGAAAGGTTCGCGAAAAAATAAACTATAAGTTTCTTTTGCATAATACAATGATTGCCACATCGACAGTTATCATTGACAGGAAGGAACTGGGAGATTTTAGGATGCCTCTAAGAAGAGGAGGACAGGATTATGCTACCTGGCTCAGCCTGCTTAGGAGCGGTTGTACTGCAGTAGGAATTAACGAAGCGCTGGAACAGTACAGGCTGGTAAGCGGTTCACTTTCATCCAATAAATTAAAGAGTGTTAAGCAGATTTGGGAAATTCAGACCAAAGATGAAAAAATATTTCCGCTTATTGTGTTAAAAAATATTTTTTTGTATGCGGTAAATGCTGTTATGAAATATTTCTTTTAAAGGGGAAGTATTAAATGTTTGAAAAGTTAAAAGAAAAAGGTTTTATAAAATATATAACATTAATTTGCGGAACCCTGTTGCTGGCAGAAACCATCAGAAACGTCTGCCACGGTGTCGAAGAAGAATTTCAGATTTTCAAGGAATATTATTTTTATCGCGGATGCATTTTTTTCCTTTTGGTGATCCTTCTGTTACGCAGAATAAAGATTAAAAATCCGATTTATATTGCAGCTATAGTCGGATATACCGGATACTCGGTAAAATACCTTATTGAGCAGAGTGTAAACTATGGAGAACACCTTGTTAAGCTAAATAATGTCAAGTATGCTGCCATGGGTCTATTCTGGCTTGTAATCCTGGATGTGATTGTATCAAAGAACCTGACAACACTCAGTAAAATGAATCGGGTATATGTTGTTCTTGCGATTGTAGCGGTAGTCATGTCACATGCTTTGAATTACTATTATGCTCATTTTGTTTTAGTACCTTCCCTGGCACTTTTCCTTACACCTTTGACAAAGGAGCAGTGGAATTATTTCACGGACTGTCTGGCTATGGGCTTCTATCTTGCCTTTGTGTGGATTATGGCAAAGTCTTTGATAGCCGTTCCGTTTACCGGTGCCCGCTACTATGGTACATTTTTAAATCTTTACACAGCTTCTTCTTTTGCAGGCGGCGCATTTATTGCCTGTATGTATTTTTATATTAAATTTAAAAAAGATAATTATAATAAGCTGTTCCCTGCAGCAGCGTTAATTGCTATGATTTTCCCGCTCTTTTCGATTTCTATAATCGGTGCAAGAAGCGCACAGCTGGCGGTTATTGTATCATTGCTGATTGCTTTCATTATGCTGGCAGACAATATTTCCGTTGTTAAAAAAAGAGCCAGAACTGCCCTTGTTATATTTGGAGTATTTTTGGTGGTTGGTACAATAGTGCTGATTATACTGAGCAAAATTGATCCTAAAATTGCAGGTAAGATTCCAAATAAATTTTTGGCAAATAAGCTTTCATACTGGATAGGGCGCGGAAAGACTCTTATGAAGGCGGATTCTGTTACGGGATATTTTCCGGAGGGTTCTTTGATGAACGCCCTTGACCGCTTTGCATCTACAAGATTTACTATAATTGCGGAAAGTCTCAGGACCACAAAACTGCTCGGAAGTTACGACTTAACTGTTGTAACTCCCTATATTGCCGTTGTTTATCCTCATAATACCTACTTAACATGGTTAAGAGCTTACGGCTGGTTAGGTGGTATTCCTGTTATAGCATGGTTCTTTGGCGGTCTGGTTACCACAATAAAGAATACCGTGAAAGGAAAAATGGAATATATTTTACCTGCTCTGTTGTTTGTTTATTGTGCTTCCTCATTTATTTCGGATACATTGATGTGGGAATGTCCGATAATATTTATGCTTTTGCTCCTTCAATATCCGATTCTCATTAATTTTAAGGAAAATGAAAAATGCGATGTTGAGGCGAAAGAAACAAATGCTGACAATCACAACGAAATATCAAAAAAAAATCTTGCGAATTAGTTAACTTTTCTTCTGATGCGTTGATATTATAAGTAAATTATTATATAGTGTCATTTAGTTTAGTGACTAACATATGCGAAATGCGAGGACTAAAAATGTTAAACAACAAGTCAATTTTAATTACAGGTGGTACAGGAAGCTTTGGTAAGGCATTTACCAAATATGTGCTTACCAACTACAATCCTAAGAAGATTATTATTTATTCACGTGATGAATTTAAGCAGTTCATTATGCAGAATGAATTTAAAGAATATCAGAGCAAGCTTCGTTTCTTTATCGGAGATGTCAGGGATAAAGAAAGGCTCACAAGAGCTATGGAGGGTGTTGATTATGTAGTACATGCCGCAGCTCTTAAGCAGGTGCCCGCATGTGAATACAACCCTGCCGAGGCAATTAAGACAAACATTAACGGTGCTCAGAATGTTATTGATGCAGCCCTTGATTCAGGTGTTAAGAAGGTAGTTGCGTTATCTACCGATAAGGCAGTAAATCCCGTTAACCTCTATGGTGGTACAAAGCTTGTTTCCGATAAGCTGTTTATTGCAGCCAATGCTTATGCAGGCAGCAAGGATATCTGTTTTTCAATTGTTCGTTACGGTAATGTGGCAGGTTCCCGCGGTTCAGTTATTCCTTTCTTTAATAACATTATTAAAAACGGTGGAACAGAGCTCCCCATCACCGATTATCGCATGACCAGATTCTGGATCAGCCTTAAGCAGGGTGTAGAGCTTGTTATTAAGGCCCTTGAAGAAGCAAAGGGTGGTGAAACCTTTATTTCCAAGATTCCTTCATTTAAGATAACAGACCTTGCCGAAGCAATGCTTCCCGGCTGTGCAAAGCCCGAGGTTGGTATTCGTGAAGGCGAAAAGCTTCATGAAATAATGGTTACCGTTGAAGATTCCATGACAACCTATGAATATGACAAGCATTTCATCGTATATCCTCAGATGGTATGGAACGATAACAGAAAGGTTGTTCCAACAGGAAAGAAGGTTCCCGAAGGTTTCTCATACAGTTCAGGCAACAATAACTGGTGGCTTACAGTAGAAGAAATCAAAGAACTTCTTAAGGACATTGAATTAGAAAAGTAATTATTTGGCTCGGTGATTTTGAGGTGACCCCTCAAAGTTAGACTT
>JAZUJC010000229.1:0-3921 GCA_045642625.1 Lachnospiraceae bacterium | reverse complement strand
CCTTTTTTGTTTCCACCACCTGATGATACTGCTCCTGCAACTGCCTTTGCCGTTTTCACTGTAAGATAAGTCATCATTTTGTTAATACACCTCCCTTATTTGTTGTCCTCACCAGGACGAATTACTTTATATCCATTCAACTCTAGAATTTTTATTACATCCAAAGTAATGTTTACTTCACTAAGTTTGTCTTCAGCTTTTTCATAATTAATAACATGGTAAAGTTCATCCAAAGTCACACCCAATACTTTAGATAGATTCTTCAAATTTTCTCTATCCGGCAATCCTCTGTCAATTTCCCACTTTGCTACTGCTGATTTTGATATATTCATACGTCTTGCCAAATCTTCCTGTGTCATATGAAGTAACTTGCGACGATTTGCAATATATTTTCCAAAACTTAATTCCTTTCCAGACACTCTTAACACTCCATTCTTTCTATATTTAATGATATCAATCAACCAATTTTTCCTCAAATTACTTTTTGATTACTTAAAGATTACTCTGCGTAACCTTTAATTAATTTTTTGATATCATAATAGGAGGTGATTTTATTACGAATAAGAGTACAAAAAAAAGACCTTATTGTAGAAAATATCAATTCAACTTCTACCGAAACCCACATTCGTTGTCATTTATCTCGTCGTGATCAAGTTTGTCCTCGTTGTGGAGCAATAACAAACTTACCTAATGCTACAATAGTTATAGATAAACTTCTCGTGATGAAGCCAGTAAAAAAATGAAAAAATTTATAATATCAGCACAAACAAGCCAAATAAGGATTTTTATGGCAAGTCACAAATCAAAAACCAGGAATGAAACTTATCATTCCTGGTCAATTTTAATTTTTACCCCAATTCTTGACAAAGAGCCAAAATTATTTAACACTTACGTTTCACTTTTACAGAAACTAAGATAATTAGCGTTATTGATGACAATGCAAACAAAATGAACATTCCACCAGCTTTATCTCCGGTATCTACGCCTGCATTATTCTCATCAAGAACATCCGAGTTATCACCTGACGGTGCGACTGGCTCGATAATCGGCAATGGAACAGTGTCTGTAGGCTTGACAACATAGAAATTTGTCACAGCACTTTCCCCATTTGAAATTATGCTGATTGTATGCACACCTAATGCTAATGTTTTCAGAAAATCTGAATGAACAATTACACAGGTTGAACCTTCCCAAACATCATAATATTTAGATGAAAGTTCTTTATTATCTATCAGAACCTTTTCAAATTCTGAAATGTCGGCATTTGATTTGACAACCAGGCCTTCATTAATGCCCTGTTTCCACTTCACATTCATACCTTCTGTTATCTTATATTTTTCTTTTTCAAAAACAGCTTTAATCGTAACGTCGGCGTCCTTCATCACAAAGCTGCAATCATTAATTTCAACGCCACCTTCAGTAACCACCCATTCCTTAAGGGTATATCCTGCAAGCGGTTGAGCATTTAAGGTAACTTTATCTCCCTCAAACGCTGCCTCTACATTTGCATTGGCAACACCGTTTTCGTCTGAAATCACCTTAACCTTATGAGACTGCTCAAATATTGCTTTGACCGTTACGTTCTCTGCTGGCATTGTAATCTGGTTACCTGAAAGGATTCCTTCTTTGCTGACCTCGTAGCATTTAAAAGAGTATCCCGGCTTAGGTTTTGCTATCAAATTAACCACTTCATTTTTTGCTGCCGTAGTTTTGTCTGCTGTAAGGCTTCCGTTTCCATCATTTTCGCAAGTAATGTTGTAATGCGAAATCGTGTTTGTGAAAATCGGTTTAATGGTTAAATCCGAATTTGGCATTGTAAATGTCATTGTATTTTTTGAAAAACCTATATCTGTATTCTCTAAGCCATCAAAAGTAAATCCTGAATTCGGATAAGCCTTAAGCTCTACTTTTTCACCAAAGCAAGCCTCTTTTGAACAGACTATCGTTCCGCCCGATGTACCTGCTACAACAATTGCTCCTTTTTGTGAACCGATATTCCAAGGTGGACGGTTGTAATATTCGTTTCTGTCAGGAAGTGTAGTTGTATTTTCTATCGTTTTCCCATTAAATGTAACCGAAATTGTCACATCTTCATCTGGCATCTCAATATGATACGACCTACGACGAGAACTGTCGACATGGAACTGTTCCGTCGTTACTACACCATTTACCTTAAGAACAACATTTTCATAATCTTTATATGAATCGGCCCAGACGTTGATATACACTGGGTTGTCATATAGAACTGGATTCTTTTCAATAGTAACTTTTCCGCCTTTACTCTGTTCTACGGTAATTACATGATAGCTTTCATCATCATGACTATATCTGTATACAAGTTTTACTGCGCCGTACTTAAATGTACCATCAATGTCATTAAGCCAAGGGATTTTATCCGATCCCGAATTGGTGTAAACACTTTGCAGGAATTTCTTTGAAACGTTAACATATGCTATATCATTCTTAAATGCATCATTTGCTATAGTTGGCATAGCACCGGTAAATGTAATTTCAGCAAGCCTGATGCAATCGCCAAATGCCTCATTTCCTATGCTGGTCAAACCATTTGAAAATGTAATATTCTTAACATTTTCACAGCCCTTAAATGCTCTGTCTCCGATGCTTCCCGTCAAGGTGAATCCAAGCAAAGTACTAAGACGCGTACAGCCCGCGAAAGCTTCTTTCCCTACCGAAAACAATGTATTGTCTCTAAGATTTGAAACTTTTTTAAGCTTTTTACAATCCTTAAACGCAGCCTCTCCGATTTCAAGTCCTGCTACAAAATCCACTTCCTCGAGATTATCAAGGCCTGCAGCAAAGTTTTTGCCTATGTATTCAATATAGTCTTCGGTAATCGGATCAATTGCTATGTTAACATTCTTAATCTTCTCTTTTATATTTGCCCATGGCTGATTGTTTGATTCAAAGTCACGCATTCTGCCTTTGCCCCAAACGTATAATGTTGAATCATCAAAATTAACGTATGCCTTGATGGAATCATTTTCACCGGCCCCGATTTCCCAAGGTTTATCGCCCGTTCCTGGCTGATTAAAGCTTCCGCTTACTGTAACATCACAATCAGGCATAATAAAGCTTATCTTGCCTGCAGATTCGGTCACAGGAACATCTACGTCAAGGAAGGCCTTTTCAAAGTAATATCCTTTGTCTCCAATCGCGGAGATTTCTATTTCTTCCCCGCTTGTTGCTATTGATTTTGAAACAACAAATCTACCATGTTCTATTGTTTCTACCGTTATGGAGTGTTTGTCCTGTGAATTTACAGTATATTCAAGGTCTCCTCCAAATTGGTAAAGTGACTGGTCAAAATATCCATTATTTGTCCAGCTTTCAGGCACTATCACATTCGCTTTCGCACCTGAAAATGCATCCGATGCTATATTTGCACTCGGGTCACCGCCCACATTTCCCAGAAAAACAAGCTTATTAAATTTTGATCTTTCGAAACTGTGTGTTTCGATTTTCTTTACTGACTTAGGTATTACGAGCGTATCATATTTTCTGTGATTACCAAATGCATACTGACCTATTTCTTCAAGCGTAGATGGCAATGTTACCTGCGTATTTCCCAAATCCAGATACTCATAAAAATCATAGTTTCCAATACGGGTTACGCCTTCACCAATAACAATATTCTTATATAAATAGTTGAACCACGGTGCGTCTGCATAGCTCTCCTGATCCATCATTTTTCCTTTACCCTGAACATAAACCGTGTCGCCCTGGTAATATGCCTCGACTATATCGCCGTCTGCACCGACGTACCACGGATTATTGATTGTTCCTTTTTCCGCCTCTGCAAATGTACCTGTTATAAAGACATCATCTTCAGGCATTATAAATGAGTACACCTTTTCGTTGTTTGTTTCTGCTTCCTTTGTAAATATAATGCCTACATTACTT
>JAZUJC010000228.1:0-4521 GCA_045642625.1 Lachnospiraceae bacterium | reverse complement strand
TGCAGTTATTGCTGCAGAGGAATCAGAAGAAGCATAATTTATAATTAATCGTTAAATAATTTGATTTATAATGAATGGGTAGTCAGCAATGGCTACCCATTATTATTTTTGGGGGTTATACACTATGGCTTATGATTATGAATATTTTAAAAAGGCAGTATACGATTTAACAAAAATCGATCTTAATGCTTATAAAGAAAAGCAGATGAAGAGAAGAATTGACACTCTTATCGATAAGCATAAGGTTGTCGGTTATGATAATTACGTAAAGCTTTTAAAAACTGATAAGGAAAAGTTTGAGGAATTTGTAAGTTATTTAACAATCAATGTTTCTGAATTTTATCGTAATCCCGAACAGTGGGAATTAATGGATAAGCAGATTATTCACGAACTGATTACCAAGTTTGGTAAAAATCTTAAAATCTGGAGTGCTGCATGCTCAACAGGTGATGAACCCTATTCGCTGGTAATGGCTCTTTCAAGACATATTCCTCTTAATCAGATTAAGATATTTGCCACAGATATTGATAAGCAGATTCTTGAAAAAGCTAAGCTTGGCCTTTATAACGAAAAATCGATTGAGAATGTTCCTGCCGATCTTAAATCAAAGTATTTTGAAAAGGTTGGTGCTTCATACAGGATTAAGGATGAAATTAAGCAGAGAGTTGAATTTAAGCAGCACAATTTGCTTAAGGATTTGTATCTCAAGGATATGCACATGATTGTTTGCAGAAACGTTTTGATTTATTTTACAGAAGAAGCAAAGGATCAGGTATTCAGACAGTACAATGCATCCTTAAAGAATGGCGGAATTCTCTTTATCGGAAGTACTGAGCAGATTATCAATTATAAGGAAATCGGATACGAAAGAAAGAATTCTTTCTACTATGTAAAACCCTAGGTAAACATGAACAAATTACCATGTAAAGCTTTATGTATAAAAGGATTATTTACTTAGTAAAGCCCTAACAGAATATGAAATATTAAAAACTCCAGGGAAGGTTTCCCTGGAGTTTTATTTTGGCTTTTTCAATATTGGAATAATTATTTGGAAGCCAGACGCTTCATAATATGTGCGGCATATTCACTAAACATTTCCCTGTCGGTTTTTCGCTCATCGGTAAGCTCAAAATAAAGTACGGGAGCATCATATTCCTTTTTGAAGAAAGGGGTGACAATTGCATCCCACTGAGGGAGATATTTTCCGGTTTTCCTGGTATAACAGTTAGAAGCCTTACAGGGCTCACGCCTTGATTTATCCACAAACTGGGCAACGGACTTATGGAGAGCTACATCTTCATCGGGAAGGTAGTAGTACTCTTTATAATTGGCATAAAAATATTTCAGTTCGGTTTCGACTAATGGAACCCTTATCATGGCCTGATTGGATGCACCGGCGAAATAACACTGTTCGTATATTGAGGAAATTGGAATCAGCAGGGTTGAAGGGGTGTCAAAGGTCATTAACAGTTCGCTTCTTTCGGTACCGTTGACATCTGTAAAGGAGCTGGCAGAAACTTTAGTAACCTTTAACTTGCTGTTAAGTAAATCCGAGTATGCAAGAATAGGAAGTATTTCAAGCATTCCTTTAACATCTTCAAAATTGTGCAGCAATAGAAGCTTAAGGTTTTCCTCATTTTTGGACTCAACATACGAGTGATAAACACCGATTAAATCACCACCGGAATACAAATCCTCTCTGTTGATTTTTAAAAACTTTTCTATTGTTTTTTGCTTGCAGTTTTCAAGTTTAAGAAATGATTTATAGGGGGAAATTCTTTTATATATATCCACACCGGTAAAATTATCAAAATTAATTTCCAAACCATGTTCAAGACATTTTGCGTTAATGTAGGGAATGTCGAAATTATTACCGTTAAAATGAATAAGATATTTGTAGTCCTTCGCAAAATCAAAGAAAGAGGAGATTATTTCTTTTTCCTCGGAATAATTGTCGGCAAAGAACTGAATTTCCTGCCATTTATCGTCTTTGAAAAAAGCACATCCGATTAAGTAAAGGTTGGAGGATTTGGCTGTGAATCCTGTGGTTTCAATATCAATAAACAGGCACTGCTCGGGGCTGCCTATTTTCTCCAGAGGATATTTTAAAAACACATCGGTAATGTCATTTCTTATTATCTGCATAAATTTCCTATATTCGCAAAAGTTGAATTTAGCCTAAAAAGTTCAACGAAAGGTGGGCTACAATTGCGAAATAATTTTCGATATAAATCATATTTCAAATTATATAGATTTCTGTATCTTAATTATTTTATCATTTTAAGCCTTTACCAACAAGTAAAAATATGATGTGACACTGATGTCATAAAAGCAAACACAAATAGCTCCTTAATTCGTAAAATCGGCATTTTTGTTGATTTTGACACGGATATCACTTTGTAGTATATTAGTAGAGTATTGGAAAATTAGAGAAGGATGGTTACTTTGTATGGCAAGTCTAACATTTAAGGGGGGAATTCACCCTTATGATGGGAAAGATATGTCCAAAAATATTCCCATTAAGGATGCAAATCCCGGCCCGATTCTTGTATATCCACTTTCGCAGCACATCGGTGCACCTTGTAAACCCATTGTTAAAAAAGGCGATCACGTTTTCGTGGGACAAAAGATAGCAGAAGCAGAGGGTTTTGTTTCTTCGCCTATTTATTCTTCCGTGTCCGGTGTTGTTAAAGATGTTACCGAACATCGTGTTCTTACCGGTGGAATGGTTCCCGCGATTATAATTGAAAACAACGATTTGTATGAAGAAGCATGGAGCTGGGAGGTTAAACCTCTTGACGAAATGTCCGACAAAGAAATTCTTGAACGCATTAAAGAAGCGGGAATTGTCGGAATGGGCGGAGCAGGTTTTCCTACTCACGTTAAGTTATCGGTAAAGGAACCCCATAAAATCGATTACATTATCGTAAACGGAGCAGAATGTGAGCCTTATCTTACCAGTGATTACCGAAAAATGGTTGAGGAACCGGAAGGCTTGATCGAAGGTCTTAGGGTATATTTAAAGCTGTTTCCCAACGCTTTGGCGATAATTGCAATAGAAGATAACAAGCCGGATTGTATAAAAGTGTTTAAGGCGCTTACAAAGGATGAACCCAGAATTACCGTTAAAGCGTTAAAAACTAAATTCCCTCAGGGGTCGGAACGTCATCTTATATATGCAACCACCGGAAGGAGTCTTAACTCTACAATGCTTCCGGCTGATGTAGGCTGCGTGGTAAATAACGTAGATACCATTTTATCGGTACGATCGGCCATATTTGAGGGAAAGCCTCTTTTATACAGGATTGTAACCGTAACCGGTAACTGTATTAAAAACCCCAGAAATTTCAAGGTGCGTATTGGTACACTTTATTCAAAACTTCTTGAAGAAGCAGGAGGTTTCAAAAAAGAACCTGTCAAAATAATATCCGGTGGTCCCATGATGGGATTCGGTATGTTTGATTTGGACGTACCGGTAACCAAAACTGCATCAGCCCTTCTTTGTTTATCCAGGGATGATGTTTTAAGAATGGAACCTTCAGCCTGTATCAATTGCGGAAAATGCGCTCAGGCTTGTCCAAGCCGTCTTTTCCCCGGAAGGTTATCCGATCATGCCGAGAACTTTAATGAAGAAGCCTTTGTCAGAGACCACGGTATGGAGTGCGTTGAGTGCGGTTGCTGCAGTTACGTGTGCCCTGCCAAAAAGCAGTTAACACAAAATATTAAATCTATGAGAAAAATTCAGCTTTCAAAGAAAAAAAAGTAGGAGGAAGAATCAGTGGACGGATTATTAAATGTTTCATCAAATCCCCATATAAGATCGAAACAGACAACAAGTTCTATTATGCTGTGTGTTGTTATTTCGCTTCTTCCTGCCTGCGGATTTGGTATTTATAACTTTGGATTGAATGCGCTTCTTTTAATCGGTGTATCCGTATTCAGCGCCATGTTTTTTGAATTACTGTTTGAGTTAATAACCGGCAGAAAGAATACACTGGGAGATTTCAGCGCTATTGTCACCGGTCTTTTACTTGCAATGAACCTGCCCCCCAGTGCCCCCTGGTGGATTGCAATTGTGGGTGCATTTTTTGCAATAGTTGTTGTAAAGATGTTATTTGGCGGTCTTGGTCAGAACTTTATGAACCCTGCATTGGGCGCAAGATGCTTTTTGCTGATTTCATTTACATCAATAATGACCAACTTTGAAACAGATACTATGTCAGGACCTACTCCTCTTGCCGTAATGAAAAGCGGTGGAAAGGCAGACATTATTTCTCTGCTTACCGGAAAGACTCAGGGTACAATCGGTGAGACTTCAGCTATTTGCCTGTTAATCGGGGCAATTTTCCTGTTGATTCTCGGCATAATAGATTTTGTTATTCCGTTGTTTTATATTTGTACCTTTGCACTTTGTATCGGCTTGTTTGGCGGTAACGGTTTTAATGTTTCATTCATTTTAAGCCATATATTGGGTGGTGGACTTATTCTTGGTTCATTCTTCATGGCAACTGACTATGTTAC
>JAZUJC010000227.1:0-2015 GCA_045642625.1 Lachnospiraceae bacterium | reverse complement strand
TCAAAAACGCTGGCAGTACATTATGGTGGATGAGTATCAGGATACCAACACCGCTCAGTTTGAGCTTATAAGGTTACTTGCCGGAAGCACAAAAAACCTTTGCGTGGTAGGCGATGACGACCAGTCAATTTATCGTTTACGTGGAGCCAATATAAGAAATATATTGGATTTTGAACATTTTTACCCGGAAGCAAAGGTGGTTAAGCTGGAGCAAAACTAGCGATCATGCCAGAATATTCTTGATGCGGCCAATGCGGTAATAAGAAACAACTCTGCCAGAAAGGAAAAGGCTCTGTGGTCTCAAAAGGACAAGGGAAGCCTGATTCATTTCAGACAGTTTGACAACGGCTTTGAGGAGGCCGAATATATTTCGGGCGAAATCAGAAGGGCAGTAAGAAACGGTGACTGTGAATACGGTGAAAATGCGGTTTTGTACCGTACCAATGCCCAGTCCAGACCCTTTGAAGAGCGACTGGTAAGAGATAACATTCCCTACAAAATCGTGGGTGGAGTTAACTTTTATTCAAGACGTGAAAATAAGGATTTGCTGGCCTATTTAAAGCCTATAGATAACGGCAGAGACGACCTGGCTGTAAAAAGAATAATCAATATTCCAAAGAGAGGAATCGGTGCCACCACCATAAATAAAGTGCAGGACGCGGCCGATTCCCACGGTATTTCCTTCTTTGATGCTCTTGATCGGGGGGATATCACCGGTATAAAGGGTACCACTCAGGACAAACTCCACAGCTTTGTTAATATGATTCTTTATCTTAGAGCTGCGCTGGAGGCAAAGGGGGTTGAAAAAATCCTGGATGAGGTTCTTGATTTAACCGACTACATTAATCAGATGGATGTGGATAGTGAAGAAGAGGCCGAAGAAAGGGTTGAAAATATCGAAGAACTTCGAAACAAGGTGGCTTCGTATTGCGAAGAAAGCGAAAATCCAACCTTGTCGGAGCTGCTGGAAGAAATCGCACTTATTGCCGATGTAGACTCGCTGGATGAAAATGATGACAGGGTTCTTTTGATGACAATACATTCAGCCAAGGGTCTGGAATATAAAAATGTTTATCTGGTGGGAATGGAGGATGGTCTTTTCCCCAGTTACATGTCTATTTCCACAGGGGACGTGGAAGTGGAAGAAGAAAGACGACTGGCCTATGTAGCGATTACAAGAGCCAAGGAAGATCTTACCATTACCTGTGCAAGGGCCAGAATGAATCATGGTGAAACCCAGTACAATCCCGTGAGCCGTTTTGTAAGGGAAATCCCCAATTCACTGTTTGATATAGCTCCTATGACTCAAAGAAGAAGGGATGATTATGACGATCACTTTGAGTCGGCTTCTTTTAACAGAAAGCCATACTCGGTAGACGGTTTTACAGGATTTAAAAGAACTGCATCCGGGGCTGAGGGCGGTACAGGCTTTAAACGTACCGGTTCGGGGCTTGAGGAAGGCACCGGGTTTAAAAGAACAGGTTCAGGTTCTTTTGACGGCGCGGGCTTTAAAAAAGCAGCTTCTGATGATACGCCTTTTATAGCAAAAATGTCCGACATTAAAAAGGGTTCTGATATTATGGCCGGCGGTTCCGGCGATGACTATGGTGTGGGAGACAGGGTTAAGCATGTCAAATTCGGTGTGGGTACCGTAATTAAGCTTGAGGACTCGGGAAATGATAAAAAAGTTACCGTTTCTTTTGACACTTCGGGTGTGCGTGTGATGATTGCTTCCTTTGCCCGACTAGTAAAAGTATAAAATAATTTTTTTGAGCTAAAAATGTAGAAAGCTAAGGGAAATAGTGCTATTATTAACTTAGGTTACAAGCAATTGAATTTGTTTTGAATTCTTAATGGAGGTATATATTATGAACGCTAAATTAGACGAATTAAAAGAGTTTATTAAAGAAAGCAAGTTTTATCCCGCTTCAAAGAAGGTTGAAGAAGAGGAAAAGAAGACCAGCCCCTGGGTTGTTGCATTAATTGTAATCGGAATTATTGAAGTCGGATCGTAG
>JAZUJC010000226.1:0-10081 GCA_045642625.1 Lachnospiraceae bacterium | reverse complement strand
CGGGGTGGACGGACCGCTGGTGCATCTGTTGCATACCAAGTGCATGGCAGAGTAGCCAAGTCCGGCAGGGATAAACGCTGAAGGCATCTAAGCGTGAAGCCCCCCTCAAGATAAGATATCCCAGAGAGAAATCTTGAAAGACCCCTTGAAGACGACGAGGTTGATAGGGCCAAGGTGTAAGTACAGTAATGTATTCAGCTGATGGTTACTAATCGGTCAAGAGCTTTTCCAAAGGTCAGAGGTGTTTACCTCGGAAAGAAATCTTCTGTTTTGTATTAGGTTTTTAATGTACCTAAGGCCTAATGGCTCAGTTGGTTAGAGCGCCGCCCTGTCACGGCGGAGGTCGCGGGTTCGAGTCCCGCTTAGGTCGCTGACTTCGATAGAAGTCATTGTTCATTGATAATGTGGGGTCTTAGCTCAGCTGGGAGAGCATCTGCCTTACAAGCAGAGGGTCACAGGTTCGAGCCCTGTAGGCCCCAGATATTTATGAATATGGATGGATTCCCGAGTGGCCAAAGGGGACAGACTGTAAATCTGCTGCAAATTGCTTCGGTGGTTCGAATCCACCTCCATCCAGTCAAATTTTTTGAATAGAAAGCGTTCAGTTATATGAACGTTTTCTACAAAAGATTTCAGTATTTTTGCTAGTTACCATTAATGATGGTAAGTAACTTTATGACGCGGGATGGAGCAGTCTGGAAGCTCGTCGGGCTCATAACCCGAAGGTCATAGGTTCAAATCCTATTCCCGCTATTTCTTAATATTGATAAGCCCAGATAGCTCAGTTGGTAGAGCAGAGGACTGAAAATCCTCGTGTCACTGGTTCGATTCCGGTTCTGGGCACTTAGAAACCTTGATTATTTTAATCAAGGTTTTTAATTTTTCAGGAGATGATTATAGTGAAAATATTAATTGTTAGTGATACACATGGTTATAACGGCAATTTTTATAAAGTGATTGAAAAAGAATCTGATATTGATTATTTAATTCATGCAGGTGATTTGTGTGGATCCGAAGATGAAATACGATTTTCGGTTAAATGTCCTGTTGTTATGGTTGCAGGTAATAATGATTATTCATTTTCATTGAGTAAAGAACTTGATTTTGAATTGAATGGTTTCAGATTTTTTCTTACTCATGGATATAAAGAGCATGTGTATTTTGGAACCGATCGCCTTGTTTATAAGGCGGCTGAAAAGGGTGCCAATGTTGTTATATTCGGACATACTCACGTCCCGGTTATTCAATTCGATGAGGATTATGACATGTGGATAATTAATCCGGGAAGCCTTACTTATCCACGTCAAAGTGGTCGTCAACCCAGTTATATAGTATTGGAAATAACAGATGACGAATTAAATTTTGAACTTCGATATATTTAAAAATCCTCTGAGAATGATATGAAAATATTTACTATACATATCATTTCGGAGGATTTTTTTATAAATGTGACTATTTTTTGTAATCTATACTAGGCTATTGTACGTGCAATTGATATTACTATTGTCATTGTAGCAATGGAAAACAGCGATGAAACTGCCACCAACTTCGATGAGATGCTTTCATCTATTCCGTATTTAATCGAAAACATAGTTGAAATAGCAGCTACCGGTGTAGACGCTGAAACGATTGTTGCAATCAACAGCGTTCCTCTAAAGCCTATTAGATATAAAACCCCAAGTAAAATGAAAGGAGCAACAATTAATCTTAATAAAAGAACTATTGCTTCTGATTTTATATTAATAATATCCTTAAACTTAAGCCCTGCGATTGTAAACCCGATAATCAGCATCGGTACAGGAGTATTAAGAGCTGCTAAAAAGGAAACAGGTGAAGCAATGAGAGTCGGAAGCTTGAAGGATGTAAAAAACATAATCAGTCCGACAATTGAAGATAAAACGCCGGCATTGAAAAAGGCATTTTTTATTGAAAAAGAACTGATTCCTTTTGCCATGGAATACTGACCAACCGACCATACCAGAATATTGAAAACTGCTAAATATCCGGCTCCGTAAAATAAACCGTCGGCACCAAGTAAAGCTTCCAATAATGGAAGCGCCATAAAGCCGCAATTTGAAAAAATAACCGCAAAGCGATTGACCTTTCTTTTGGCTTCATCTTTATTGTGGATAAATAAGTAGCCAAGGGCATAACATATTGCATGTGAAATGACTGAAGCCAGGAGAGCCCATAGAAGATTGGTAAGCATGGCAGGGTCAAAATCTCTTTGAAATGCATTAATGATAACACAGGGTGTTACAAAATAAAGCATTATATTATTAAGGGTTTTTATTCCGTCTTTTTGTATTAATTTGATTTTTTCACCTAAAAATCCCAAAGAAATAAGGATAAATAAAATGAAAACCTGGGTTCCGACAATAATGAAGCTTTCTAACATTGTATGAATTTCTTCCTATTATAATAAGTTAAAAGAATAAATGTTTTCTCATACATTTATATGCTTTTTTCAACAATCTTTCAAGGGGAAGATTATTGAAATCGATTTATCGGGAAATGCTTTATAGTTACAAATCAAGGAAAAAATGGTACTATTATATAATTGAAGCAAAAAGAAATGGAATTAATATGAGAAAAGTTAAAAAACACATTTTCAACATAATACAGATAGGCTCCAAAGAGGATCTTATCAGCCGGTTGTTCGATTATTTTATTGTGGCAGTTATTTTCCTAAATTTATTTGCCACAATATTTATGACCTTTAAAGAATCAGTTCCTTACACATTTGCATTAGATTGTATTGAGCTTATTACTTCAATTATTTTTGCTATTGAGTATATATTGCGATTATGGACAGCAGAATTCTTATATCCCGGTAAAAAGAAAGTAGCTGCTGCATTAAGGTTTGCTGTTTCTTTTTACGGAATCATAGATTTCCTTGCATTTTTCCCTTATTTCATTCCTTTTGTATTTGCATCAGGAGCGGTAGCTTTCAGAATTTTCAGAGTAATTCGTATATTCAGGTTATTTAAAATTAACGCACAGTACGATGCATTTAATGTTATTACTGACGTAATAAACGAAAAAAAGGGTCAGCTTCTTTCATCTATGGTACTGATATTTATCATGATGTTAGCATCATCACTTTGTATGTACAGTTTGGAAAGCGATGCTCAGCCTGAAGTGTTCAGTAACGCATTTTCAGGAATGTGGTGGGCAACTTCAACGATGCTGACGGTAGGATACGGCGATATATATCCTATTACTACCGGCGGACAGATAATGGCGATACTGATATCATTCCTGGGAGTTGGTATGGTAGCTATTCCGACAGGTATTATTTCTGCCGGATTTGTTGAGCATTATACCAAAATGAAGAGGCATGACAAAATAAGTGAAGACGGAACCCATTTTGTTGTATCCCAGGTGGAGCCGGATCATCCCTGGTGCTCGATGAAGCTTGACGATATTATTTTTCCTCCCGATATGGCACCGGTAATGATTGTGCGAAAGGGTCAGTTTTTAAAACCGGAAAAAGAATTGGTGCTTCGTGAAAATGACACATTAGTGTTTGAACCGGGCAACAGACTGTAAAGTATTTGTGAGGAATATTAGTATTATGATTTCTGCTGAAAAAAAAGCACTGAATTTTATAGAAAAAAATCTTCATATATTTATTGTTGGGTTGGCGCTTATTTTGGGAGGATATTTAAGATTCTCAATGAGATATGCGATAAGTGGCGACTGTGATGAATATTATCTTGCCTGGTACGACGAAATAAAAAGCCTTGGAGGAATAAAGGCTTTAGGAACACAGGTCGGCGACTATAGTATTCTGTATCAGCTTTGCCTGGCACTTCTTACTTATATTCCCATGGTTCCTTTATATGCCATGAAGGCATTTAGTGTATTTTTTGATTTACTGCTGGCTATTGCGGTTGCATTAATAATCGGAAAGAATACTCCCTACGAAAAAAGGGGAGCCGCTGCAGCCTTTGCGTTTATATGGATTTCACCGGTAGTTGCCATGAATTCGGCAATGTGGACTCAGTGCGATTCGATATATACTTTCTTCGTTATTTTGTCGCTTTTCTACTTATATAAAGAAAAGACAACAAAGTCGATGATATTCCTAGGCCTTGCCTTTGCGTTTAAGCTTCAAACAATATTTATCCTTCCCTTCTTTTTATTTATTTATTTTTATAAAAAGAAATTTTCGGTATTATATTTTCTGATTGCTCCCATAGTTATGTGGATTACAACAATTCCGGGTATTATTGCGGGTCACAAGCTCCTGGATGGATTTACAATTTTCTTTGTTCAGAAGGCCGAATACTATTTGATGGAAATGAATTATCCCGGTTTTTGGATGTTTACTTCTTATGAGACCTTTGTGGAGAAGTATGAGTATTTCGACTGGTTATATCCTATTGGCCTTTTAATAACTGTTATAATGCTTGCTGCATGGATGGTATTCACCATCAAAGAAAAAGCAGAGATGAATGCCAAAAATTTCATTGGTTTAAGCTTAATTCTTACCTATACAATGGTATTCTTTTGCCCGGTTATGCATGAAAGGTACGGATATATATATGAAATAATTGCAATCATATATATTTTCTATAATAAAAAATCTGCAATACCCTGTGTAATGCTTCAGATTATTTCATTAATATCTTATGCATGGTACTTAATGTTTATTCCAAGAGATTTGACTCTTTTGGCAGTACTTAATCTTGGAGTATATATTTGGTATGGAATTCTCTATGTTAAGGGAATTCGTGAGGAAAAGAAGGATTCCTTATCATCACAATTACAATAAGTTAGCTAGGAGAGATATTTAAAAATGGAACAAAATAACAGGCCGAAGGGCAGAGAGGTTCACAAAGTAAACGGAACCGGAAGTGTAAATACACGAGGAACAAATCTTGGAACAGGCCCGGTTGGTAAAAATACAGGCTACTCACAAAGACCTACAAATGGTGTCAGACCATCAACATCAAACAGACCTTCAACCGGAAGACCGGAAACTACACAAAGACAGGTCAGAAGTGTTTCGAGGGGTGGCGGAAAGTTTGGACTTGTAGCAGTATTGGTTATTATTATGCTGGTGGCCAGAAAGTTTGGCTTTGGAGGTGGGTCCGGAAACAGTGGAAGTATTATTCCCGGAGCCTCGTCTTCAGATTCTACGATGACAACCATAATGAATTTGCTTACAGGTCCCGCCAATTATACAACATCTTCTTCTGACTACAGTTCTTATGTAGGATCGGTTCCCAGTAATGTTGGGCTTGATACTACCGTAGCACAGGGTGCGAGAGCCAAAAGAACGAATATTATCGGAAATGGAAGCGATAATATTACAATTATGATGTATGTATGCGGTACTGACCTTGAGTCTAAAAGCGGAATGGCTTCTTCTGACTTAAACGAGATTTGTGCTGCGACATTATCCAACAACATCAATGTTATTGTTTATACCGGTGGTTGTAGTAGTTGGAAAAATACAACCAATGCCAACATAAGTTCCCGGGTAAATCAGATTTATAAAGTATCAAACGGCAAGCTGGAGCTTTTGGAAAGCGATATGGGAAATAAATCCATGACCGATCCGGCAACACTTACCGAATTTATAAAGTATTGTACAAAGAATTATCCTGCCAATCGTCAGGAGCTTATTTTGTGGGATCACGGAAGTGGTTCAATCAGTGGCTTTGGATACGATGAAAAATTCAGAAACAGTGGTTCAATGACATTATCCGGAATTGATAAGGCACTTAATAATGCCGGTACCACTTTTGATTTCATTGGATTTGATGCATGTCTTATGGCAACGGTGGAAAACGGCCTTATGTTGTCTAAATATGCCGATTATATGATTGCATCCGAAGAAACTGAACCGGGTGTAGGCTGGTATTATACAAACTGGCTTACCAGACTGTCATCGGATACTTCAATGGAAACAATTGAAATCGGAAAGATGATAGTTGATGACTTTGTAGATGTATGTGACCGTAGATGTAACGGACAGAAAACCACACTTTCCGTAGTGGATTTGGCGGAGCTTGAATATACTGTTCCCGGTGAACTTAAAGCTTTTGCCGTTTCTACCAACAACTTAATCAAAAACGATGATTATAAGCAGGTGTCTGATGCAAGAAACAATACCAAGGAATTTGCTCAGTCATCTAAGCTTGATCAGATAGACCTGGTTGATTTTGCCAAGAATATGAATACAAAAGAAGGAGATGCCCTGGCAAAGGCCCTTCTTGGTGCAGTAAAGTATAACCGAAGCGCCAGCTGCGTAAAGGATGCTAACGGACTTTCCATTTATTTCCCTTATCAGAAGGCCAACAAAGTAGATCAGGTAGTAAGAACATACGATGCAATCGGTATGGATTCTGAGTATTCCCGTTGTATTAAAGAATTTGCAAGCCTTGAAACCTGTGGTCAGGCAAGTACCGGAGGAACAACCAGCGCAATGCCTTCAATTTTAGGCTCTGATTATTCTTCTAATATGAGCAGTTCGGTATTGGGAAGCCTGTTGGAAAGTTTTCTCGGGGGAGATTCCTTTAGAATCGGAGGTTATGATTCATCGGAATTTGAATTCCTGGGAGATTCAACCATTACCGC
This sequence comes from Lachnospiraceae bacterium, assembly GCA_045642625.1. Taxonomy (GTDB): domain Bacteria; phylum Bacillota; class Clostridia; order Lachnospirales; family Lachnospiraceae; genus UBA1258. The sequence continues at coordinate 3,490 of JAZUJC010000226.1, read as the reverse complement.
CGATCAGGCAGGAAACTATATTTCAAGTCACTATATTGATACAGCCGATTTATGCTGGATAAACAACAGTGAAGGTCGAAAGGTTTTGGCCTTTACCGAAAGCGACTGGTCATATGTAGAAAACATAGACTTGAATGTATTTTATGATGATGGTACCGGATACGTTGATTTAGGTATGGATAATGTGCTTAACTACGATGCCAACGGAAATCTTTACGGTGAATATGACGGAAGCTGGCTTTCTGTAAACGGTCAGGTAGTAGCGTATTATCATACCGAAACAATCGAAAACGGATCCGATTATATAATGACCGGATATATTCCAGCATATCTTAACGATGACAGGGTTGAACTTCAGGTAGAATTTTCAACCGAGTACCCTTACGGAATAATTCGCGGTGCAAGATATGTATATTCAAGTGATGTTGAAACAATTGCCAAGGATTTGATGGGCTTAAAGAAGGAAGACAGACTGGAATTTATTTGTGACCATTACACTTATGAAGGTGTTTATGATGGTTCATATAAATTAGGTGATGTCATTACTCTTGGTGATACCATTGAACTGGGTAATATTTCTTTAAAGGATCCTTCAAAAGCACAGGCGACTTATTGTGTAACCGATATTTATCAGCAAAAATATTGGACCGATGTTATAGAGAAATAGAATTAATAAAACTTTAATGACCCGGAGGCAGAAATGCCTTCGGGTTTTCTTGACGAGGTGTAACCTAGGAAGTATTATTGTATTTATGAAAGAGAAAAAAATACCTTCGATAATATCATATTATGTGGTTGCTATATCTTCCCTTGTATGGTCGATAGCATTACCTTTGTATGAGACAAAGCATTTCATTTGTTTTGGGCTTGTTGAGATTCTTCTTTTTCTCATTACCTGGCAGATTTGTCCCAAGAAAATTATGGTTGAGCAAAAGAAAGAAGAAATTGAAGACAAGGAACCTGAAACCGGTGATCCTGAGCTGGATAAGATGATCAAGGACAAAGAATATGCGATTGCCGAAATGAAGCGCCTTGATACAAACATTGTAGATGAGAAGATTTCCGAACAGATAGTTCACCTTGAAGAGGTAACCGGAAAGATTGTGGATTATGTAGTAGATCATCCCGATAAAAAGAGGCAGGTTAAGAGATTCTTTAATTATTATCTGCCCACTACGATTAAGCTTTTGGATGCTTATGACAGAATGGATGATGCCGGAATTTCAGGTATAAACATTGACGGAACAAAGGGTAAGATTGAGACAATGATGGAAACAGCTGTTGAGGCTTATGATAAGCAGCTTGACCACTTGTATAAAGATGAGGCGATTGATATCTCAACAGATATCACCGTAATGGAAAACTTATTAAAGGCTGAAGGCCTTAAGGAAGAATAAAGGAGAAAGAAAATGACAGAAACAAAAACACCGGTACTTACACTTGAACCTACTATTACAGGAGAGGCATCTCCTATATTCGCAACTCCTTCAGCTGCTCCGCAGACTCCCGTAGTTGTAGAAAAAGTTGAAGCAGAGCCTGTTGTCGTTGATGATAATATGTTAAACGACGATGAAAAAGCCATGGTTGAACAGTTTGCTCAGTCTATTGATATTGCAAATACAAACCAGGTACTTACTTACGGTGCAGGAGCTCAGAAGAACATTGCTGATTTTTCTGAGGGAGCCCTTAATGCAGTTAAGACCAAGGATCTTGGTGAAATCGGAGAAACACTTTCCAGCCTTGTAGTAGCAATTAAATCATGCCAGGAACCTGAAAAGAAGGGAATTGGCGGTTTCTTCCAGAAGAAGAAAAACGAGCTCGAAGCAATGAAAGCCAACTACTCAAAGGCTGAAACAAACGTAAATAAGATTGTTGATGTATTGGAAGAGCATCAGGTTACACTTATGAAGGACGCAGCATTATATGATGAAATGTATAATTTGAACCTTCAGTACTACAAAGAGCTTACAATGTATATCATTGCAGGTAAGAAGGCACTTGAAGAAGCTAAGACAGTTAAGCTTGAAGAGCTTCGTAAAAAGGCTGAAGAGACCGGTGCTCAGGAAGATGCTCAGGCATACAATGATTATGCAAATCTTATTACCAGATTTGAGAAGAGACTTCATGATCTTGAACTCACAAGAATGATTTCCATTCAGATGGGTCCTCAGACCAGATTGTTACAGAACAATGATGCATTAATGGTAGAGAAGATTCAGACCTCTCTTACCAGCACCATTCCGCTTTGGAAGAGTCAGATGGTATTGGCTCTCGGTATTGAGCACAGCCGTCAGGCAACTGCTGCACAGAGTGAAGTTACCGAAATGACAAACACTCTTCTTAAGCAGAACGCTGATAAGTTAAAGATTGCTACTATTGATACTGCAAAAGAAGCAGAAAGATCTATCGTTGACATTGAAACTCTTAAGCATACAAATGAACAGTTGATTACCACTCTTGATGAAGTAATGAAGATTCAGGCAGATGGTGCCCAGAAGAGAAAGGACGCTGAGGTTGAACTTGGCCGTATCGAAGGCGAGTTAAAGCAGAAGCTTCTTGAACTTAAGGGCTAATAAAGGAGAATAAATTGGAAGCATTAAAGAAAACAGGTGTTGCAGCAATGATTATGGTTGCTTGTCTTGTTTTGGCAATAATCATTGGCGAGGTAAGAAAACCCGCTTTTGAAAATTCATCAAATGCCTCATCATCCTACGAGCAAAGTATTGATAACGGCAAGGATTCAGGCAATTGGCTTTATAACATATCCACCTTTGGGAAAATAAAGAATGAAATCAGAGAAGGTTTAGCAGCTATTAATAATCCTACCGATGATGCAGATTTTCACTTTGGTGGTAAATCGATTTTGATTATTTTGCTTGTTGTAATTGTAATCGGTGTAGCAAAGAAAAACGGGTAAATGAAAAAGAAAAGGCTCCGGTCAGTATGACCGGGGCCTCTATTATTATTTATGACAATATAATTTCTCGCGGAGCGTGAAATTTATTGTATTTTATCTTGAAGGCATGCTTCGAAGGACAGCTCCGTTAAATCCGGGAATAATTGATTCCCAAGAGGTTGCGCCACCAATCAATCCAAGATATCCGTTGGTATAATCGGCGTAAGAAGGAGTATCCATATATGTGTAAACCGTTCCGGCAGGCATTCCTTCTATTCGGAAGTTCTTTCCGGCTTCGCCTTCATCTCCGGTGTGGAAAATGCAGGCATCAATATTTGAAGTAAACTGAGCTTTGTAGAATAGATAAGCTGTAGCAGCAGCCTGAACATCTGCACCGGACTGTCGTCCACCGTTTAGGGTAGGATTTGTTCCTCCTGTGTAGGAGAAGCCAACTTCTGAAAGAATGATTCGACAGTTTGAACCGAAATTGCTTGCTACATAGTTGGTTAATACTTCAAGGTTGTAAGGCGATACAAAGCTTGCACTGTTTGAATGAGCAACGCTGTAAATTCTAACGGCACCATCGTTCCAGGG